>JBAYHX010000030.1:0-15026 GCA_041665965.1 Candidatus Latescibacterota bacterium | reverse complement strand
TGGCGTAGGATTTCTTTTGGATCCAAGTATGATGCTTGACGCCGCGGTCGTTCACGGTTTCTGGAGCAGCGAGGACGCGCCCCGTTCCGACGAATCCACCCGAAACAAATTTTTCCTCTCCTTCTCATACAGGATGTAATAGAGAATAAAGGCGCGGGCAACGGCTCGTGCTTTCTTATCTCAATTCACCGGCAGATAACCTTTTCTCCGGGATATTTTTAGAACATGTCCGTAAATAAGACCTTAGCTGTTTGCTCCTACTCAATGCCCCCTATCCCTCGATCCCTTTCCCCCATAAATGGTGGCAAGGGAAGTTTCTGTGCCACATGCTTATCCCTGCCCACCGCAAAGGGGGAAGGTGGCCTGAAAGGCCAGAAGGGGGCAGCATAAAAACGCTTAAATCCTTATTTACGGATAAGTTCTTAGTCTCCTGCTTTCTTCTGAATACATTCTTGACTTCTCCGAGATATCTTTGAATATTGCAGTAAGTTGCTTTCGATCCCATGGAGTGCTTTTTTCTTACAGCGCATACGAATAAAATATCGGTGATTATTTTCAGGTATTCCACAAAAAGGAGCGTTATCATGAGTGATAATAAGCTTTCACGGCGGGGTTTCTTGAAAACAACGGCTGTTGCGGCTGCCGGAACAGCAGCTCTCGGTGCGTTGACCCCTTCCACTGCTCTCGGCGCGAACGACCGTGTGGCTTTCGGATGCATCGGCCTGGGGGGCATGGGTACCGGGCATCTCCACAGCCTGGTGAATCGCAGCAAGGAAGACAACATACAGGTGCTTGGGTTATGCGATGTCTATCAACGGCGGCTCACCCGGGCAGAGGAAGTTTGCAAAAACGGCAGCCAGCCCGCACAAAGTTATCTGGACTACCGTAAGTTACTTGATAATAAAGACATCGATGCCGTTCTCATCGCCACTCCGGATCACTGGCATGCCAAGCTCTGCATAGAAGCGATGGAAGCAGGAAAGCACGTTTATATAGAGAAGCCCATAACGCTTACCATCGAGCAGGCTATCTCTGTCCGTAATGCGGTGAAACGATATAACAAGGTACTCCAGGTCGGTCCGCAGCGCACTTCCGAAGACCAGTACTGGAAGGCTCAGCAGCAGATCCGTGAGGGCAGGCTGGGAAAAGTCACCATGGCGCAGGGAAGCTACAACCGCAATGTCCGCGACTGCGCATTCAACCGCTGGTTCAAGATCGACGAGAGCGCCGGACCGGAACAGACCGGGGAAGATTATATCGACTGGAATATGTGGCTTGGATCCGAATGGGGACTCGCGCCAAAGATTCCGTTCAACCCCGAGCATTTCTTCCGTTTCAGAAAATATTTCCGGTACAACGGCGGAGTGGCGACCGACCTTCTCTACCACTTCCTCGCCCCGCTGCTCCTTGCCATTACCGGCGAGAACGGGGTCTATCCGAGAAGGGTATCTGCCGGCGGCGGCCTCTATGTTTTCAAAGACGGCCGGGATATCCCGGATGTTTTCACCATGACAATCGATTATCCCCAGGAATTTTCCGTCTATCTTGCAAGCTGGCTCACCAACGATACTCAGCTCCCGACCCGTATTTTGGGCCAGTACGGCACAATCGAACTTCCCGACAACGGAGGCAATGCCACCTACACCGGCAACGGCGATTTCAAACAGGAGTTCCGCGATAACCATAACGGGTTCGACCAGGTCATCATCCCCTCGCAGAACCAGCGCGATATGGAAGGGAACCTTATCGATGTAATCCGTAAAGGAGGGAAACTTTTCTGTAATGTCGACCTCGGTGTTGCAACGATGGTCGCCATAAAAATGGGGGTCGAAGCCTACCGTCAGAACAAGACCATGCTCTGGGATGCGCAGAAAGAGAAGATTGTGTAAGAAAAACCGGAATGAAACCGAAGCCGGAAAAATAAGTATAAGAGAATATGTCGGGAGACAGGGAAGGCATCCCGGAAAACGGGGTGCCTTTCGAAATACCGTAAACCATCCTTACTTCTTACTCCCAAATATCGCTTGCGGCGGTTTTTGAAAAAGAGTATATACTAACCTGATATTTGTCGTATCGTTTGTTGCGTTTTGGCAGGAATCGATTTCTCCCGGGAAATGAAATATGTTTTTGAGAAAGTATGCCCGGTTCCTCAGTATCCTGTGCGTTGCGCTCTATATGCCCGTTCTTCTGGGGAGCGGAGAGTGCGTTGCGCTCTGTCTTGAATCCGACGGTTCTTTTGCTCTGGATTACAGTCACCGCTGCGGCATAGCCGATTATCCCGGGATGTCCAAAAATACGGCGGCAAGCGAAATATTCCTTTCCGAACCGTCAGCCCCGGAAAACTGCCGTGATATACCGCTGGCTGTCGGCAGTCATTTCCATTTTGCCCCTGAAGTTAACAACCTGTTATTTTCCGGAATTGTAACAAGCGAGACTCCTCTGGCGCAGGATGATTTTCTCGTCCGTCCGGTGGTGTTCTCACTCGATAACTCACCAGTTAATCGCTTTTTGTATCCATCCTCATTTTCGACAACTGCTCACTCCATTCTTATCATCTGATATACCGTCCTTTTTTAAAAAAGACATGCGAACGTGCCCAGCATTTGCGGGGCAGGGTAATTTTGCCTGACGTTCCCGATCCATTTCTGCATACTGATTTCGCTTGCATTCCGAATCGAATTCTCTCGATTTCCGGATTTTTATATCCGGTCGGAAATATAAATACACCGTATTACAGGAGCAGTTCATGTCAATGAAAAATAGGTATTTACCGTTCATGATGCTTTTAATCGTGATCGCAGGCTGCGGCGCAAGGCCGGACGCTCGGGATTTCCCGAAGCAGTCGTTTCCGGTAAGTGAAAAAGCTCCGCAGAAAGCCCCGGTTATTGTGGAAAGCGCTCCCGGGCAGCCGGTAAAAGCTGACGAGCCCCGGGGTGTGATCGACTTGCGGGATGCATTGAGCGCGACACTCGAGAATAATCCCGAGCTTTCTGCGGCTCGCTGGCAGGTTCGTATCATGGAATCGGGGATCGGCCAGTCCGCGGTGAGGAAGAATCCCGAACTCGATTTTGCAGCCGAGCAGTTCGGCGGGGTCGGATCGAGAAAAGAATTCGACGGCGCCGAGATCACATTCCGTCTGAGCCAGGTAATCGAGCTGGGAGGGAAGAGGACCGCGAGAATCCGTGAATCGAAACTCGCCCATGAGGTTGCGGCCTGGGATTATGAAATCATGCGGTTGGACATTCTTACCCGGGCGACCGGCGCATACATCGCTCTTGTGGCTTCGCAGGAAAAAGCTGCGCTTGCGGATGAAACGGTCGCGCTTGCCGAGAATTTCGCCAAAATGGCAGCCGAACGGGTAAAAGCGGGGAAAGTCGCGCCGATCGAGGAAGCAAAGGCGAATGTTTCCCTTTCCCGTGAGAGGATAAATCAGAATCAGCGGGTACGGGAACTCGCGGTTGCCAGAAAGCAGCTTGCCGCTTTCTGGGGGGGAAAGGAACCGGTTTTCGAAAAAGCTTCGGGTGTTCTGGATTCACTTTACGGCATACCGTCCCTTGAGCAGGTCCGGGATGTCTTTGAGAAGAATCCCCATCTGGCACGGTGGGCGGCAGAAACGGAGCGGTATTCGTCGAGGGTTGCCCTGGAGAAAAAACGGCGCATTCCCGACATCACCGTGTCCGGCGGAGCGGGAAGATACCGGGATGATAATTCCACTGCGTACCTCATGGGGCTGTCGTTTCCCCTGCCGCTCTTCGACCGTAACCAATGGAGCCTGAAACAGGCCGAGCAGGAAAGCTTAAAAGCGGCGGATGCACGACGTTCTCAGGAGACTCAGGTAAAAAACTCTTTTTACAAAGCGTATCAGGAGCTTGTCTCTTCCTATGATAACGCCCGCGTTCTGACACAAGAGATCATTCCGGTTGCGCAGAAAACGCTCGGCGATGTCACTGAGGGATACCGTCAGGGGAAATTTTCCTCTCTCGATGTCCTGGAAGCGCAGAAAACCTATTTCGAAACACGGGAGCAGGGCATCGACACACTGGCCGCATATCACACCGCGGTCGCGGAGGTCGAACGTCTGGCAGGAGCGCCTCTTCAGTACCTTGTTATAAAAAGATGACAGGAATACTTTCACCGGCCTGTTTGCACGAAACAGGAAAGGATCGGATATGAATAAAAATTGGTTTTTAAAGGCAGGTATCGTTTCGGGGCTGGCGGTTATCGTTGTACTGTCGGCGCTTTTATACCAGAAAACAACCGCAGGGAATGGGGCGCAGGCAAAATCGGAGAGCCTTGAAAAAGAAGAAAGCGCGGAAGGCGGATTTTCGGAAAAAGCCGCTCTCCGTCTCTGCGAACACGGCATGGCCATATATCTCTGTGACGAGTGCCGGTACGAGGCCGGGGTGGTAAAGATTTCGGATTCTCTGCTGGGCGAAGGAAGTAACACTGGTCTTCTTGGACTTTCGCAGGTCGCGCTGAAAAAGATCGATGCCGTTCTGGAAATAACCGGCGAGGTTCAGTTGAATCAGAATCTGACCGCACACCTCGGTTCGGCGGTTCCCGGTATCCTGTATTCTGTTGAAACGGATATCGGGAAGAGAGTACGGAAAGGGGATGTGCTCTTTACCATTCACAGCCCGGAACTCGGAAGGGTGGTGAGCGATTACCGGAAAAACCTTTCCTTGACCCAGCTTTCCGAGAAAAACTATACGCGGGAGAAATCTCTTTTTGAAAGCAGTATATCTTCGGAGCTCGAAGTCAGCGAAAAGAAAATGGAATACGACAGAAACCGCGCCGAACGGGAAGCAGCAAAGCAGGCTCTTCTGGCTTTCGGGCTGACTGCGGCCGAGATAGATGCACTGCAGGACGAGCCGGAAGGGGCCTATAAACCGGGCCTTCTGAAAGTGCGGGCTCCTTTTGACGGAACCGTTATGGAGAAAAGCGCATCGAGAGGCGAACTGATCGTCCCGGGGAGAGATGTATTCCTCCTTTCCGATCTTACCACGGTCAATGTGACTGCCGATGTCTACGAAAAAGACCTGACTCGATTTCTTGACGCCCGGAAGAACGGGGTCATTCAGGTCAAAGTCCGGACAAATGCGTTCCCCGACCGTGTTTTCTTCGGGGTCATCGATAACACGGTCTCGATGGTCAACGAAGAAACCCGCACGGTCAAAGTGCGGGCGTTTGTCAAAAATGACGATTTCCTGCTCCGGGCGGGCATGTTCTGTAAGATTTCCGTGGAGACGGGCGTTTCCGGCGAGGAAGCTCTTGCTGTTCCGCAAAGAGCTCTTCTTTCCGACGAGGGTAAAGACTTTGTCTTTGCAAAATGGAAGGATGGATATTTCGTCCGGAAACCGGTGAAAAAGGGCAGGGATTTTTTTGATTCCGTTGAAATCATAGAGGGACTCAAACCCGGCGATTTAATTGTTTCCGAGGGAGCATTTCTCTTGAAATCGGACATACTGCGTGAAAAAATGGGCGCCGGGTGCGCAGATTAAGGAGTCTGAATCATGGATAGATTTATTCGTTTTGTGCTTCACCAGAGGCTTTTGGTCATCATCGGCGCAATTGCCCTGTTTATAGCAGGAATTCTGGCCTGGACACATCTGCCGATAGATGCCTTTCCAGATGTAACGAACGTGCAGGTCATGGTTTTGACCGAGGCCCCGGGACTTGCGCCTGTCGATGTGGAACAGCAGGTTACCTTCCCGATCGAGCTGTCTCTTCAGGGACTGCCGGGGGTGAAAATGGTCAGGTCTCTTTCGAAAGCCGCATTATCGCAGGTCATCATCGTTTTCGATGATAAGGTAGACACCTATTTCGCCCGTCAGCTGGTGTTCGAGCGCCTTCAGACAGCAAAGGAAAATCTGCCAAAATGGGCGGAGCCCGAAATGGGGCCGACCAGTACAGGCCTCGGGGAGGTATATCAATATACCCTCGAAAGCGACCGTCATACGCAGATGGAACTCCGCACGATTCAGGACTGGATCGTGGCGCCGCAGCTCCGTACAATTGCGGGGGTGACCGAAGTCAACAGTTTCGGCGGGTATGTGAAACAGTACCACGTTCTCATCCGCCCCGACCGTCTTCTCCAGTATAAAATATCGCTCAATGACGTGCTCGCATCTCTGGAAAACAACAATGCCAACGCCGGAGGGAATTTCATCACCCGCGGCTGGGAACAGTCCTCTGTCCGGAGTGTCGGTTTGATCAAAACCAAAGAGGACATAGAAAACATTACGGTAAAAGCCAGGGATGGGACTCCGGTTTTTATCAAAGATATCGCTGAGGTCAAAACTGGCCCGGAAACGAGACAGGGCGCAGTCACCCGTGACGCCAAAGGAGAAGCTGTCGCCGGAATGGTGATCATGCTCAAGGACGCGAATTCGAAAATTGTTGTCGAAAATGTGAAAAAAACCATTCCGAAAATTCAGGAAGGGCTTCCCGAAGGCGTCAGGATCAACCCATTCTATGACCGAACCTCGTTGATCCAGGACTGCATCGGGACGATCCGTGATGCGCTCTGGCAGGGCGGCCTGTTCGTTATCGTGATCCTCTTCCTTTTCCTGGGCAACCTGCGGACTTCGCTCATCGTTGCGCTCACTCTTCCTCTGGCAGCATGCTTTACGTTCATTCTCATGGGATCGAAAGGAGTCAGCGCCAACCTGATGAGTCTCGGAGGGCTGGCGATTGCGCTCGGAATGATTGTCGACGCATCCATTGTCATCGGCGAGAATATCACCCGTCATATAGCGGGAAAGCACGACTCTCAGCTGACAACAGTGCAGATCGCTTTCGGCGCGGTAAAGGAAGTCGCGAAGCCGATCATCTTTGCAATTCTCATCATCGTTGTCGTGTTCTTCCCGCTTTTCACGCTCGAAGGCCATGAGGGAAAAATGTTCAAACCTCTGGCGCTCACCATCTGTTTCGCGATGGCGGGTTCGCTCCTGATTTCCCTGACCGTTGTGCCGGTATTGTGCACGCTGTTTCTGAAAGGCAGGCAAACCCATCGTGATTTCACATTCGTCCGTATTCTCATAAGTTCCTATTTACGGCTGCTCAAGTTCGTTCTTCATAGGAGGAAAATTACCCTCGTTCTTGCGGGAACCGTTCTTTTCGGGTCGCTTCTCCTCATACCGTTTCTGGGAAGCGAATTCCTCCCGCAGCTTGACGAGGGAGCGATCGCGATCAATGTCGTCCGTCTGCCGTCCGCATCTCTGGAGGGCTCTGTCGCGGTCGGGCAGGAAATCGAGCGGCGCTTTATGGCAAAATTCCCCGAGGTCAGCGCGGTGGTAACAAAAACGGGGCGAGCGGAAATTTCCGAAGATCCGATGGGCCCGGAACAGAACGATGTCATTATTATGCTTCACCCGAAAAAAACCTGGAAATCCGGACGTGATAAAAAAACGCTGGTGGCCGAAATGCAGAAAGAGCTGAACGCCATTCCGGGAATCCGTCCTTCGTTCTCACAGCCGATCGCGCTCCGGGTCAACGAGCTTCTTTCGGGGATCAAGAGCGATCTCGCGGTAAAAATTTTCGGCCCCGATCTCGAGCTTTTACGCAAGAATGCCAATCTGATTGCGGAAAAGGTCAAAGTAATACCGGGAGCACAGGATCTGAAAGTGGAGCAGGTCAGCGGTTTTGCGCAAATCGAGATTGTCATCGACCGTTCGGCGATCGCCCGGTATAAAATAAATGTCTCGGACATCAATGATGTTGTCGAAACGGCAATCGGCGGCAAGGTGGTCACCACAATTGTCGAGGAGCAGATGCGGTTTGCGGTTCTGGCGCGGTTCCCGGAGGAATACCGAAGGGATATCGCTCAGCTGAAGAACATTCTGATTCCGAGCCCGGAAGGCCCCAATGTTCCTCTCGGAGAGCTGGCAACGATCAGTGAAACGGAAGCCCCCGCGCAGATCAGCAGGGAGGACGGCTCACGGAGGATTGTTGTTGAATGCAATGTCCGGGGAAGGGATATCGGGAGCTTTGTCACCGAAATGCAGCGGGAAATAAAACCGATTGTAAAAACCCTCCCGCCGGGTTATTTCGTTAAATACGGCGGCCAGTTCGAAAACCAGCAGCGCGCCATGAAACGTCTGTCGATCGTGGTTCCCCTGTCGATCCTGCTCATATTCATCATGCTCTTCTCCGCTCTGGGCAGGGTAAGCAGCGCTCTTCTCGTTCTGATCAATCTGCCGTTCGCTCTTATCGGCGGAATCCTTGCCATGTCTATGCTGCGGATACCGCTCAGCGTTTCGGCGGTTATCGGATTCATAGCCCTGTTCGGGACTGCGGTATCGAACGGCACTGTTCTGGTTACGTTTTTCGATCAGCTCCGAAAAGAGGGGATGAGTGTTTTCGACGCTGTTTTGAGAGGATGCGAACTCCGTTTCCGACCGCTTCTTATGACAGCGCTGACCGCGATGATCGGAGTAACGCCGCTGATATATTCCACCGGGAGCGGATCGGAAATCCAGAGGCCGCTTGCCACCGTTGTTCTGGGAGGGATGATCTCCTCGATGCTGCTGACTCTCGTGGTCCTTCCGGTCATTTATTTGGTGATTTTCAGAAAGTCCGAAGGGAAATCCCAGCCGGAATCAGAGTATGATGCGGTTAAAGATGATTCCCTTCCGGAAGGATGATATTATTGAATGAAAATGAGGGGCAAAAAAGTTCTTGATTTGGCAACAGATATGCGGTTTAATTGATACCGGACTCCGGCTCGATTCGAGCGTTGGTTGGTCGGAAAACGAATGCGAAGCTCCTTACGAAAGAGTTATACAACGATGAAAATGTCAGCATTCAAAGCCTGCCTGGCGCTCCTTTTGGGCAGCATGATACAACCATGTCTCGCCCAGAATTTGAAAACAGGCGAAAGCAGGGAATACAGCAATCCTGAACGCTATGAACAGGCGATTCTGAATTTCGAGGGGGCGGATAAAAAGCAGTTCCCGCCGCCGGGCGCCATCGTTTGCATTGGAAGTTCGAGCATAGTAGGGTGGCGCCCCACCATAGTAGAGGATTTGGCTCCGCTGACCGTCATACCGCGCGGTTTTGGCGGAAGCACCATGAATGACGCCCTCTATTATGTCGGTCGGATAGTAATCCCCTACAAACCCCGCGCCGTCGTGATCTACGAAGGTGACAACGATATTGCGGAGGGGATCGCTCCGGAGAAAATACAAGACACCTTTCGCAAATTTGTCCAAAAGGTTCACGAGCAGCTTCCTGAAGCCCGCATATATTTCCTGTCGATCAAGCCCAGCATCATCCGGTGGAATTTGTGGCCGCACATGGAAGAAACCAATCGTCTGATCGAGAAAGACTGTTCCGGGGACAAGCTCCTAACGTATGTGGATGTGGCGAGCGCCATGTTCGATGGTAACAGAGAACTGCGGAAAGACATTTTCCAAAAAGACAACCTTCATATGACAAGAGAGGGCTATGTGATCTGGCGGGAGGTAATCAAGCCGATTCTTATCAGGCGGGAGCTTCCATTCGAACCTTTGAAAGGCAGGGGCGCGACTGAAGAAAGGAGCAGTGGTGAATCCGACAAGACAGGTACAGGCGAAAGTAAATAGCTGTACCTGATTCGGTTTTCCGGCAATCCTCTGCGAAACCCGCACGCTGTTCCCCGTTTTCGATGTGCGGCGAAAAGGCTAACACTGAAAAGAAAGGAAGAATTATACTAAAGAGCGATAATAAACTTAATGGTAGAGTAATAATACTCGAAGACAAATACCCAAGTGATGATTGGCAAGTTTAGGATGATCTAACCGGTTATGAAAAACCTAACCAAAAAGGAAAGGGAGGCTATATATTGGATATTGTTGCAACCAAGAAAGGCGTTTAATGCCTTATAGAAATTGATACTAAACAGAGCATACCTTGATGATAGAGAAGAATTAGCTGCTTTCCGCAGGAAAAAAGAGGTAAAATTATTATTGATGAAATTTGACTTGTTTTATTTATCATGTTTGTTTATATTACCTATGTAGTTTGTTGAACTCACCCTGCCCTAGCTGGTTGCTGGCGGCCTTGAAAAGGTGGTTCAAAGTCAAATCTAAAAGGAGGTTTCAAATGTCACATTCCGCTATCACCCCTCACTCAAAAGTAGTTGAATTCCCCTACCATTCTTTACGCAATATTAGTTGTCCAGAAGATGAAGAAAATGGTAGAAAAGTTATTGTAGGGCACGCTCCTTTTAAATCGGTTCTTAGCTTGCCAACTGATGAGAATGTTCGTGATTATCTTTTGGAAGCTGAAGGTAAATTGAGGCGTCGTCCTACCCAAGTTCATAAAGCCATACAGGATACTCTTGAAAATCAACCAGGGAATTTTTCCATATACAATGGTGGGATAACCATTGTTGCGAGAGAGTATGAGGTTGATGAAAAAAATAAAATTCTTCGCTTAATAAAACCTAGTATCATTAATGGATCGCAAACCCAAGGTGTATTGAAGGATTTTTTAAACAAAAAAATAGAAGATGGATTGGAAATTCCAGCAATTCATATTAAATATGAGGTGATAATTACTGATGATGAAGGTTTGATTGCTGATACATCTATCGCCCGGAATTTTCAAAATGATGTAATGTCAATATCAATCGCAGGCAGATTAGGGCAACTGGATGAACTTGAAGAGTATCTAAAAAAGAAAGATCCTAATTATAAGCTGAGGAAATCAGAAACAAAATTGTCTGAGGATTATGTAAAAACCGAAAAGCTCTTGCAAGTAATTGCCGCATTAACTCCTGAAGAACTATGGTTGAAAGATGGTGATTCTGGAAACCCTAATAAAGTCTACACCTATAGTCAGAAAACAAAATGTTTAAAAGATTTCCAGACCATATACAAAAAAGCAAAAGATGAAAAGGAACCGGATCACGAGAAGTATAAGAAATTGTATGAGTTTTATCTTGAAATTGCAGGAGAAGCATTGGATATCTATGATAAATGGAAGACACATCAAGGTTTTTATGGAACTCGGATTAGGGCTCTAGAAAGGGATGGCCGGACAATCGTTGAAATTCCTGATGGAATAATTTTCCCTATTCTTGCGTCTCTATCTGCATTTATTAAAAAGACATCCAAAGGCTGGATTTATGATCCGCCTAAACTTTTCAGAGAAAAAGAAATCATCTCTGCGGCAGCGACAGCTTATATAGAAATTGCCCGCTCAAATCCCCAAACAATGGGCAAAAGTAAAGCTTGTTACACGGCGCTATATCAGATAACTTCAATATATAGGAGACTGTCTGACTAAATAAAAATTAGTTGTCTTTCTGCGTATTAAAGGGGTGCCGAATGGCACCCCTTTAATATTATTTTATAGGTAGTTAGAATTTTATTAATTTATTTTAAAATTTATTATTCAACTTGTTTTGAAATTTAACAATAAAAAAAGGGTCCCTGCTTCGGACCCTTCTCTTTTTTTTATACTGTCTTCCCGTTACCGTTTTCTTCGGGCTTTCGGTTTACGGCCGAATTTATCTCCCTCGACAGGGCGGGCGAACGATTTTGACGGTTCGGGGGCATGGGATGGCAGCTTTGGTTTGGCGGCTTCTTCACCGTGATGTGTTTTGGTCTGGAATTCTTCGGTCACATCTACCGCACGGGCGGTGCTGAAGCAGTGGAATTCCTCGATTGCGATTTTGGCGTCCACCAGCAGGTCTATTGTCAGGCTGGTGCTGGAACGAAGCATGATAAACCGCTCCTCGTTATTATCGAGAAGGAATTCGAAAACCGCCGGGTGAACGAACACGGTGTAACTCTTTTCTTTACCGAAAGCCTCTGCGCGTTTCAACCACCGTTCTATCTTTGTAACCGTGGTATCCCGTCCCTGAACCATTCCGATTCCCCCGCAGGTTGGGCATGGCTCGGCGAACGTGTAAATGAGGCTTGGCCTTACCCGTTGACGGGTCATTTCCATGACGCCGAAATCGCTGATCTGGGAAATGGATATTTTAGACCGGTCGTTTTTCAGCGAATTGGCGAAAGAGTCCTCGACTTTCCTGCGGTGATCGAGGTTATACATGTCGATGAAATCGATCACGATGATGCCGCCGATGTCACGGAGCCGGAGCTGACGGGCAATTTCTGTCGCCGATTCGATGTTTGTGGTGAGGATGGTCTCATCCTGGTTTGATTTCCCGACATATCTTCCGCTGTTCACATCGATGACCGAGAGGGCTTCTGTATGGTCGAAAACCAGGAATCCTCCCTTTTTGAGCCAGATTTTGCGGTTGAAAATATTTTCTATCTCCCGCTCGATCTCATAGTGGTCAAAAATCGGCTCCTTGCCGGTATAGAGGCTGACTTTGTTCATGAGATTCGGAGATGTACTCGCCAGATATTTGCGTATCTCTTCGTAGTGAACCTTTGAATCAACCACAACCCGCTCGACATCCTCGCTCAAAAGGTCGCGGATAATTCCGGAGGTCATTCCCATTTCCTTATGGATTACTACCGGCGGCTTAAGGCTGTCTGCCTTTTTCTTCAGTTCATCGTATTCGCTGACCAGTTCGTGGACTTCGTTGGCGATCTCATCCTCGCCTTTTCCTTGCGCAACGGTGCGGATGATAAGGCCGAATCCCTTCTGACGGTATTTCTGCGCCAGTTGTTTCAGCCGTTTCCGCTCTGCCCAGGATTCAATCTTACGTGAAACGCCGATTTTCGAGCCTCCGGGAACCAGAACCAGAAATCTTCCGGGAAGCGAAATCTCGGAAGTTACACGGGCGCCTTTCATGGAAATTGGCTCTTTCGTTATCTGGACGAGAAGTTCCTGGTCTTTTTTGATGATGCTTTCGATGGGGGGAAATTTGTGCTCACGGCTTCTCCCGCCTTTTCTGCGGCCTTTCGAGGGGTGCCTTTTCTCCTCGGAATCAGCGTGCTGATCTTCCTCTTCTTCCGATTCAGCTTCCTCATCTTCGTCGTCGTCATCCACCTCATATTGAGCGGAAAAATCTATGGAAGCTCCGCTGACGTCGGAAGCATGGAGAAAAGCGCTTTTTTCCAACCCGATATCCACAAATGCCGCCTGGATTCCGGGAATAACCGCTTTTACCGTACCCTTGTAAATGTCTCCCACCATTCGTTCGTTATCCGGCCGTTCCACCCAGATTTCTACAAGTTTCGAATCCTCGAGAATTCCGATTCTCGTTTCATGGATGGCCGCATTAATAATTATCTCACTCTTCAAAATATTCTCCTTATGATACTGAAAATGTCAAATACACTCGACCTCGGGCAGTTAGCAGGAGGATTTATGTTCTTCTTATTCCTTCCCGAAAATTTTAAAAAAGATTTTGTAAATATTCGGGGAACCAAGTCCGCATCATGTATAAATTAGCCTTCTATCGGACAATCTCCAGAGGGCTCACCCTCTTGCCCTGTACCTCCGCGTACTGCTCTGTCCGTGTCACCGATGAAGGCTCGCCGCGCATAATGAGTTCCAGGATTTCAGACGGTTTTACAGATTTTCCTGTTTCCAGGCTGAGGATCATGGTAAATCCGCTTCCATCGCCTGCGACAATCATATCAATAATCCCGGGACGGATATCAACCTCTTTCATGCCGTTTTTGGTTGTGCGCTGAATAACGATATGGTCGCTTTCGAGTACAGTGGCGATATTCTCTAAAGTCTTTTCATTCACAGCACAGTGGACATTGTATTCGGCAAGGGTGATGATTTTTGTTAAAGATTCGGCTTTTTCGGAAATTGGTCTGACAGAAACTACCTCCATGCCTTCCATCATTCCTTTGGCAAGGGTCTTGCCGACATCCTCGAATTGCGCGCTCAAAGAAAAGTCTACATATTCGGCTGTACTGCTCATGCCAAGAGAGAGGGGCGGACCGAAGGAAATCTTCGGGTGAGGGTGGAAGCCCTGCGAATAAGCTATCGGTATACCCGCTCTCCTCATCACACGATCGAAGATTCTCACCAGATCAAGGTGGCCGATGAAACGGATGGGACCTTTTTTGGTATATTTCATACGGAAACGCATCCCGGTGATAACCGGAGTAACCACCTTTTGAGCAACAATTATTTTTTTCTTTCTTCCAAACCGGGTATCAACAATTTTTTTCTCATCCGGGGGTATGGAAGATACCGTTTTGACTCCTTTTTTTATTGAGGAACAGAATGGCGCATACGGGCCGCATTTCTGGCATGAGATCGAACAATCGGGGACAGTTTCGCCACGGTATGCTGTCTCACGCTGAGAGAGAAGATACGATTCATCCACACCAAAATGAATGTGTCCCCAGGGGAGCGGGGAACCCGGAATGCAGCCGCCTCCGCCTTCCTCCAATGAAATGCCTGCCTTCAAGAAAGCCTCTCTCCAGATTTTTCCATCGAAATGCTCCGACCAGCCGTCGAGCCTGCTGCCCATCTTCCATGCATCGAGAATTATTGAAGAGGTTTCACGGCCTCCTCTTCCCAGACGGTTTTCAAGCATGGAGACCTCCGGATTTGTCTCCTTCAAAACCACCGATTTTGCAATGAGATGGGATCTGAGCAACCTCATTTTCCGTGACAGTTCGGAAATTGAATCCTGATTTTCCCACTGGAACGGAGTCATGGATTTGGGTGAAAATGTGGAGACAGTAACATTGATGTGACGGCCCCGGTATTGCCTGAGAAGGACATCGAAACGATTGAGCATGAGAGCGATTGAGACGATATCCTCATCCGTTTCGGTAGGCAGACCGATCATAAAATACAGTTTGAATCCTGTCCACCCGCCTTCGAGGGCTGATTTAATCGTTTCGGTCAACTGTTCCTCGGTAAGATTTTTGTTAATTACATCCCGTAAACGCTGGGTTCCAGCCTCGATAGCAAAGGTAAGCCCAGTTTTTCTGCCGCCGGCGGTATTATTTGCGATGGCGAGGGAAAAATTATCCGCCCTGAGGCTCGAGAGAGAAATGGAGACCGCTTTTCCGGAAAGCTGCGCCCCGATAAGCTTAATAACTTCATCCAGCCCGGGATAATCCGAACTGGAAAGACTTATCAGGCTGACC
>JBAYHX010000029.1:0-15028 GCA_041665965.1 Candidatus Latescibacterota bacterium | reverse complement strand
TTTCTCAATTGGACGATAAAGTCGCTCACCCGTTCTATTATCAATAAAGGCTTCAAATTTGGGAGATGATAAATCTTCTGATGTTGGAATAACAGAGGAATTTTCACGCGGTGAATTTTCGAGATCGCATTGCCGAAGAGGAAAAGGACCTATATTATATATATCATCATGGTCATAATGACCAGAAGAGCGACGCCCAGAAATTCTAGAAGATTTCATTGCATCAAGGAGTTCGTTATAGTAAAGCATATTTTCTACTTTAATTCAAAGTGGTAAAAAGTTTATTGAATGTTGCAGGATTAAACCAAAATATAATCAACAAACTTTAAAGTAATAAAATAAGCATCTAACAATAATATGTCAAGTAATATTTTTTAACATTATATAATGCTTTTGGGAATTCTATGGTATTAGGGTGCGTATTGGGTGCGAAATGCGGCTCAGTTTTTAAAGTATTCATTTTGTAAGTTGTTGTTTATACTGAACCGCATATCGCAAGAATCCTCTGTCACGCCGTAGGTCGCGGGTTCGAGCCCCGTCTGCCCCGCCATTATAAATAAGGACTTAGATTATTTTTCTGAGTCCTTATTTTATATGCTAAGCTTTTATACCGCTGCTTGAGTCCTCTCCTCTTTGTTTGTCCTGATCATATACCATAGATTCAAGCCAAATAATCTTTAATGAATTATCGATCGGCATGAATAAAATACTTGCTAAAGGATAATTACCAGCCAATATTCTTCCATAAATAAGACATTAGAAAATTTCACCACTAATTATTTTTAATATAAATAATCCCGGATTGAAATGAAACGATACGATAAACCCTGTTGTTTACAGCAAAGGAGAATTCATGCGCTCTATCAATATTTTGTCGATTGTTATCATTCTCGCCTTGACTTCCCCTTCAGTTCAGGCGCAGGATCGTACATTCCTGTTCACGTTCACTTCTCCCGAACTCTCCGGACAGCCGATGTCCTTCACTTATGGTTCCGCCTATGGGCGAGAAACAATCGAACCATTCGGCAGTAATGGAGTCGAGCAGAATATAGGCCTCCAGGCACGGATGGGGAAGTCGGTCGCCTTTATCGGTCATGCCGGCCTTGCGTTCGATAAAAAGACTACCAACGCATCTCAATACGGGGAATTGATCACCCATCTTTTGAGAGCAGAAGACCATGTCGTTGACTTCTCGGCGGGAGTGGGTTTCCGGCATGAATACACCGGAGCTGATGTTCTTCTCAGCCGGTTCATTATCGGTCGCCGGTTCTCATCGTGGCAATCATACGGCAATCTTATTCTGGAAAAGCCCCTGTCGAAAGACCGTGACGCCGTCGATCTCATTACAACAGCCGGATTTTCCTATGCCGTATCTCCTTCGTTCAGGCTCGGTTTCGAGGTGGTTGGACAGGATCTCGAAGGTTTCTGGGAAGAGAACGAGGCCGAGGGGGGAGCAACCCTCTTTATCGGTCCGACCGTGGGAATCGTCGTTCCCGGGATGCCCTGTACTTTCACCCTTGGGGGAGGCGTCATCTTCCATGCAACCAAAAATGCCCGCACCAGCGAGGTCGTGCGGGATCTGCCTTCGCATCAGGGGAACGGATTTGTCATTCAGAACATGATAAGCTTCGGGCTGTAGGTGAGACAGGGGAAACATGGTTTCCCATGTTCGATAGTACGTTTCGATATACTACATCCCTTTACGAGTTATAAGCCAGAATAACAGGGACTTGGATTATTTTTTCCAAGTCCCTGTTTGTTTAAGACAATAGATACAACGAAATGCGCTTCAGTCATGTTCTGTAACAGATAAATCATGATAGACAGCCAATGATAACGAAAAAAACAGTACCCCCAGTCGCTGTCCTGCCTCTGTCCAGGACAAGCATCAATATTTATTCCGGGTAAGCCCTTTCGTACGCGGCGATCATCCTGTCCCACTTACAGTTGGCGTCAGCGTCAATTGTACGGCGGGATGGATCAGCGTCGTACCATGCCAACACACGGCGTACTCCCACCGACCAGGGGGTGGTCGCCACATAATCGGGCACGAAACGCTTTATTTTTGTGTTGTCGAAGACTGCGCTGTTTGCTTTGTCTCCAATAAGGCCGCCCAGCATATTGGGGTCATATGCGGCGATCAGATCCGAGGCTATGTGAACCAACCGCGGAGCTAACCCCAGAGCGGCGGCCAGTTCTTCATAAATCTGGTTCCAGGTGAGTACCTCGTCAGAAGTTATATGGAAGGCATGTCCAATTGCCTGCTGGTGACCGAGCAATCCGATGAACCCTTTGGCAAAATCGCCATTCCACGTTAGAGTCCACAGCGAGGTGCCATCGCCGGGCACGATCGTCTTTTCGCCGCGAAGCATACGATCCACTATAGTGTAGGGGTGCTGCCAGTTTCCAACAGAGAGCGGTAGTTGAGATGGGCCATAGGTCAGCGAAGGACGGACGATGGTGATCGGGAAACCGGCCCTGCGGTATTCGTCATTCAGCCGTTCCTCGCAGGCAATTTTGTCGCGCGAATACTGCCAGAAAGGATTGGCGAGCGGCGTAGATTCGGTTATGAGATAGCTCGTGGATGGTTTCTGGTAGGCGCTGCTCGAACTGATAAAGACGAACTGCCGTGTTTTGCCGGAAAACAAGCCAATATCTGTATCGATATCATCCGGGGTGAAAGCCACCCAATCCACCACAGCATCGAACGTGTGCCCTTTCAGCAAACACGCCGCTCCTGCTGGGTCTCCGCGCACGTCAGCCTTAAGGAGTACGGCACGTTCGGGAATGGGGTATTTGGTTGACCGGCCACGGTTGAGCAGGAACAGTTCATGTCCCCGCGCCAGGGCAAGTTCGGAACATGCCGAACTGATCAGTCCTGTGCCGCCGATAAAGAGGATTTTCATGGTGTTCTCCTGATAAGACGGATGATCCGGAACTCAAAATGCCAGCGAATTCTCGGATCTCATTTTATGAGTGTCATTTTCATCGTTTTTTCAAATTGCCCTGCTTTGACCTTATAGAAGTATATGCCGCTTGTTACCGAATTGCCGTCATTGTCTTTTCCGTTCCATGTTGCAGTATATTTTCCCGCTTGCACATCACGGTTTACAAGTGTTTTTACTTCCTGTCCGATGCTGTTATAAATAATGATGGTTGCGAAAGAAGCTTTTGGTATTTCGTAACTGATTGTTGTTGTCGGATTGAATGGATTCGGAGAATTCTGTCCAAGTTTAAGCTCTTTCGGTGAAGATTTGCTGTTCCCCATACCAACAGGATATGCTCCGAGAAGATTCTTAATCACCCACCCGCGGACGTTATCAGAATACGGAAGCGCATCACTACCGCCAAGGGAGGCCAGGCTTACCGCTTTTCCGGATAGACGCGATGCGGCGGTCGCAACAAGCGCGCGGTGCTCCTCGAGAATTGCCTCGTACGGCCGTGGAATAGTTCTCTCGGCATAGAACGCATGGAGTGTACGGAACATATACTCGAATATTTTTGATCCTGCGGTGAATGTCTTGTTCTCGCCTGCTCCATATGCGTTTATATGAAATGCTCCGGGATAATCGCCGATATGGTTCATACCGATCAATGGAGGCTGGCCATTGACAGATTTCCATTTCAGGATGCAGAGCGAAGAACCGAATGGTACGTGATCGTCGGCCCATTTACCAACGTCCATATTGAATGTCCCGTCGAAGTATGCCGTATCGATCCCTCCGCCGAACGCTGCATGGGCATAGTTGATCACATGGGGAAACATCCAGGTGAAATGCTGCTCCCCGCAGTAGGCTTCATATGCACGTATCGGCCCTTTGTCTTTCATAAATTGCTGCATCAGGGCGACTTCGGGCTGAAATTCCAGAGAAGATGCGCTCATCAGCGGTGCGTTATGTTCTTTGGCAAGGCGGACAATCTCCTCGGATTCGGCGATTGTATAGGCAAAGGGACGGTTGATGAAAACCGGCTTCCCCTGTTCCAGCGCGGGACGGGCCAGTTCCAGAACCTTGCGGTAATCCGAGTGCTCCACATGCACAACGTCGGATTCGTTCACCAGTTGCGCCGGGTCATCGATGACTTTTTGAAAACCCATTGAATTTTTCATAGCCACAGCCACACCGGGGTAATCATCCCAGACAGCGTATGGATAGGCTTTTATCTTTCCAGCCATGTCTGCAGGCGGGCTTAAAAAAGAACCGACAAAACCATGCGAACCGAGCCCAAGCTGCCCGATTTTCAGCATCCCGATATTCTGAGCAAAACCCGGAGCAGCCTTTGCTGCCGCAATTCCCGCGATCCCTGCCAGAGCCGCTTTTCCGATGAATGAACGACGTGTTTCCACAGTAGACCTTTCCTTTTTTAAAATTCAAAAAGTTAACATGATGTCAAAAAGTGAATGTTACTAGTATAATTCTTTTTGAACAGAGGGAGGTGATTTTTTGCAAACTGGTAATAATAAGATATATGCTTTACTATATTTCTTTACAAAAAAATAAGAGCGAGCCAAAAAAAACGGCTGTATATTAGAAGCCATTCTTTTCTTTCATGAAGGCGATGAGTAAATAGTGAATAGAGGTTCGTTATAAACTCCTTTTTATGGGAACAGTGACATGCAGGTGATGAGTGTAACAGGACAGGTCAGCGTTGATTCTCTGGGCATCATTTTGCCCCACGAGCATTTGTTTATCGATCTCCGGAATCAGTTTACCGAGTTTTCCGATCCGGAAAAAAGAGAGATTAGCCGTGAAAAGGTAAGTATGCATAATCTGGGACGTCTCCGGCTGAATCCCTATGCGATAAGGGACAACCTTCTTCTGGACGATTTCGATACGGCTGTTGAAGAAGTAGGGCATTTTAAAAAATTGAACGGAAAAACAATTGTCGATTGCACCTCCATTGGCATCAACCGGGATGCACGGCAACTGCGTGAACTGTCATTGAAAACCGGGGTCACGGTCATCGCCGGTTCGGGGTATTATACTCAGGACACCCATCCGAAAGAAATGCGGCAGTGGAAACCCGAAGATATCGCCGAACAGATCATCAGGGATTTGACCGAGGGTATCGACGGCACCGATATAAAGGCAGGGGTTATCGGCGAAATAGGAACAAGCGAGCCGATCCATCCGGATGAGGAAAAAAATCTGATCGCTTCTGCAATCGCGTTCAAAAAAACCGGCGCGCCGGTTTATGTGCATACCTATCCCTGGGGAAGGGGAGGATTGCAGGCCGCAAATATTTTGATAGAACACGGCGTCGATCCTTACAAAATAGTCATTTGTCATCTGGATGTCGAACCGGATACCGGGCTTATGAAAGAGGTGCTGAAGAGCGGGGTATATCTCGAATTCGATGATTTCGGAAAGGAATTCTGCATCGAACCGGCTGACCGGGGATTTGCCGGCGGCTTTTTTATCAGGGATATCGAACGGGTTCGTCTTGTCAAACAGATGATCGAATGGGGATTCGGGAGTCAGATCCTTTTGACCACTGATATTTGTCTAAAGATGCTTCTTCGCGCTTACGGCGGCTGGGGATATGGCCATATCCTTAAAAATATCGTTCCTTTGATGAAATATGAAGGAATAGATGAAGAAAAAATCCGTCTGGTCATTGAGGAAAATCCGAAAAGACTATTTTCATGAATATGAGTGCAGGTCATGGAATAATGAAAGAACCCCGGAATGTAATATTTGCCGGATATCCGTTCGAATAAAGAAGACTTACAACACTATCGCTCTGGATACATTTTCAGGAGGAAAAGTCGTGGTAAAAATTCAAAAGAAAGAATTTGAGCAGCGCATCGCAAACATCCAGAAAATCCTGGACACAAAAAAACTCGATGGCGTCATGGTATACGGGGATGAATACCGGAAAGAAAACCTGCGGTATGTGTCCAATTTCTGGCCGATTTTCGAACGGGGCGGGTGTTTCATTCCCCGGAGCGGAAAGCCGATACTCGCGGTGGCTCCCGAAGGCCAGAGCTATGCGCGGGAAATGACCGTATGGGATGATGTCCGCAATATCAAGGAATTCGCGTGTGTTTCGGTTCCGGAAGAGATCGATTATCCGCTGGCCACTTTTTCTTCGCTCCGTGAAATCATATCCGAAACCGTAAAAGGAGGCAGCCGTCTCGGACTCGTCGGGAAATGGGATCTGCCC
This sequence comes from Candidatus Latescibacterota bacterium, assembly GCA_041665965.1. Lineage (GTDB taxonomy): Bacteria > Latescibacterota > Latescibacteria > Latescibacterales > Latescibacteraceae > JAUYCD01. Next base: position 8,863 of record JBAYHX010000029.1, on the reverse strand, counting down.
GCGCCCATATTCGACAGGATCAAGAATGCGGTCAGCGGTGTTGTCATCGAGGACTGCAACGATATCTTGAACGATATGCGGCTGGTAAAGACAGACACCGAGATAAACTGCCTGCGCGAAGCAGGAAGGTTGGCGTCTCTGGGATATGAGAAGCTGATGGAAACTGCAAAACCGGGTAATACGGAACTCATGGCCGCAGGAATAGCCGAAGGCGCCGCCCGTCAGGCGGGAGCGGAGGACATTACTTTCATGGTCTTCGGCAGCGGAAAGCGTGCGGACACCATCATCGGCAGGCCTACGGAAAAAATCATCGAAGACGGCGATATGATCATGGCGAGCATGGCCGTTCAGTATCAGGGATATGTGGCAACGGTGGAATATCCCTTTGTGGCCGGGAGGGCTACGGATGCGCAGAAACGATTCCTCAACGTTCTCCTCGAAGCGGCCAATGTGCAGATGAACTATCTGAAAGAGGGTGTCATTTCGGGTGAGATGGTTCGCGCAGTCAAGGCTGTATTCAAGAAGCACAGGATGGAATCATACGATGTGTACCCTCCCATGCACGGCATCGGGCTTGCCGAAGCGGAATCGCCCTATCCCAATGAAAATTCCGACTATCCGTTCAAAAAAGGAATGTGTGTCAACTCGGATATAAGTCTGTTCGGACACCCTGACGGTTCCAACCGCATCGAGGAAGGATTCCTCATCGGCGCCGAAGGCCCGGAATCGCTGACTCCGTTTGTGCGAAAGCTCTGTGAAAAGGGAATCGACTGATTTATGCAGATGCTAAACACAATACAGATCGCTTAAATAAAAAACAAATCACGAACCACACGAAAAGTAATTTAACTCAATAATGAATAACAATTTTCGTGTATTCCGTGACTTTCGTGGTTCAATATTTTTTAATTGAGCTGTATTGATGCCAAGCATAGGATTGCCTTAAATAATACCCATCAAAAAGTGGAATTGTATAATGGATAGAAGACAACGATTCATAGAAACCATGACTTTCGGCAATCCGGACCGTCCCTGTTCGAGCGATTATTTTGCCTATGATTCGACACGGGAACGCTGGGAACGGGAAGGATTGCCCAAGGGGGTTGATCCGATAGATTATTTCGGCATGGATTTCGATCCGTTCAACTGGAAGATTCCTCATCCGGCTCTCTTTCCGATCGTTCCCGATTTCGGAACGACGATTCTCGAAGAAACCCCCGAGTATAAAATCGTTCGCCGGCCGGAAGGCGAAATAGTCAAAATACTCGCAAATGTTCCCCCGCCTGCGATGCCGCAATGGATCAGCTATCCTTTACAGTCGAAAGAAGACTGGAAGGAATACAAAAAAAGGCTCGAGCCGGATACGCTCGGCCGTCTCCCCGGGAATTTCGCCGAACTCGCCGAAAGCTACAGGCACAGGGATTACCCTTTGGGAATGTGGCTCGGCGGTACCTATGGTTACATGCGGAACTGGTGGGGAATGGAGGAGGTATCGCTTCTCTTCTATGACGATCCGGCTCTGATCGAGGAAATGGTCGAATGCCTGACTCATCTGGCGCTGGGATTGTTCGACCGTGTGCTCACGGCTGGGATACAGCTGGACTGGGTCATGTTCTGGGAGGATATGGCATATAAAACCGCTCCGCTCCTTTCGCCGGAATTGTATAAGCGGTACTGTATTCCTTTTTATAAAAAAGTCATGGACAGAGTACGCAGCGCCGGTATCCCGGTAACCTTGATCGATTCCGATGGGAATATCTCCGAGCTCATACCGATATGGCTGGATGAGGGTATTTATGTCATGCACCCGATGGAAGTTGCCGCCGGCATGGATGTTATCGAGATCCGTAAAAAATACGGCAAGAAGGTCGCATTTTTCGGAGGAATCGACAAACAGGCGCTCGCCGGAACCCGTGAGCAGATACGGAAGGAAGCGATTCCGAAGCTGGAATACTGCTTTGCGGAAGGGGGATTCATCCCGGCCTGCGATCACGCGATCCCGCCGAATGTTTCGTTCGACAATTACCGTTTTTACCGGGATATTGTGCAGGAAATATCCGATAAGTATTATGGGTAGAAATTACCCCGGTGTTGATTTTTAGCAGGCAGCCTCCTTCCCTGGAGGGGGTTTTTTTGCGATAAAGATACAAAACGAAGCGCGAAATTTTCTTTCTCAGTGTTGAATACCCAACCTCTTGCAGCGTACTATGGCATCCCTTCTTATTAAGGCGAGCACCTACTCCGGCATAAGAGAAAAGTACTTCTCTTTTATCCCCCTTAACAAGAAGGATGTCACCAAAGGTGACAGGGGGATTATCTTTGGATACTCGATTCGATTCCTCCAGGACTTCCCCCGGAAAGGGGAGCTGCCAACCATCTATATCCTGCTCCCCACCCGTTCTCCCGCTTCCGTTGCCTCACGGATCCGGCCGAGCGAAGCGCAGTCCCCGATAATGTGCACCTCGTCCGCTTTCACCGAAAGGCTGCCGATAAATCCGCTCAGCGATACAAGGTGCATGGATGAACTTTCACCGTCAAAAGATGCATCCGGCTTTTTGAATCCGGTTGCGATAACCGCGAGATCGGCATCGATGCCCCACTGTTTTCCGTTCGGAAGCAGTACCTCGACTCCTTCGGGAGTGACCGCATTGAGCCTTGTTTCGGTCATGATCGTCACATTCCTGGCTTTCAGAAGTTCCAGCATGGGGTGTTTGCTGAAAATCGAGTGCGAGGCGCTCATCAATTCACGGAGCATTTCGACGATAGTCACCTTGAAGCCGTGATCGGCAAGATAGCAGGCGGTCTCGCATCCCACATCTCCTCCTCCGATGACAACGGCTTTCTTTCCCCGGAAGCGGTTTACATCCCGGAGAACATCGACAGCCTGGACTGCATGGGGAAGATCGATACCGGGAACATCCGGCAGCGAAGGCTCGGCGCCGACCGCGATAACGAGTGCGTCGGGAGCCTCTTTCTCCACCATCTCCGGGGTGACCGTGCAGTTCAGTCTGAGTGCAACGGAACTCTCCCCAAGTTCGGAAACATACCATTCGTAGAGCCGTGCCATATCGGCCTTGCAGTCCGGCCTGCTGCCCGGATATACCATGCCGCCGACCGTGGACTGTTTCTCGCAGAGGATCACCTCATGGCCGCGTTTGGCGGCAGTCAGCGCGCACCGTATCCCCGCAGGCCCCGCCCCGACCACCATGACTTTCTTTTTTACCGCCGGAACGGGAAGTTTCTGCTCCGCCTCACGGAGAAGATAGGGATTTACCGAACACCAGAGTATTTTCCCTGTCCAGAGCTGGCAGTAGCATACATTGCACCGGATACAGGGAACGACCTTTTTCCCCTCACGGGCATGATTTGCCCAGTGGGGATCCGCGAGGATCGTTCTTCCCAGCGCAACCATGTCGCAGTCGCCCTGCGCAATGAATTCCTCCGCCTCTTCGGGAACGGTAATCGACCCGCCCGCGATTACCGGAGTTGCGGGAACGGCTTTCTTTATTGCCCGGACAAGCGGCATGAGGTTGTTGCGGGGAACGTACATCGGGGAAACGGCGCAATACTTGTACAGGGATTCGTTGGTCAGCCCGGTTGTGGAAACATGAAGGTATGCCGCTCCAAGTTCCGCGATGTGACGGGCTATAAATGCTCCGAGGGTTATATCGACTCCCCGCTTCAGGTACTCGTCTGCGCTGAATTTGAAACCGACGGGAAGGTCGGGGAACTTTGCCTTTATTTGGGTAATGATGTCTGTCGGGAATTTCATCCTTTTTTCGAATGTGCCGCCATAGCGGTCGGTTCGTTTGTTCAGCGCGGGAGACATCATCTGCCCGATAAGATAACTGTGGGCGCCGTGCACCTCGACCCCGTCATATCCGGCTTCGACAGCTCTTCCCGCGGCTTTGACGAACGATTCCGCAAGCTCGTCGAGTTCGTCGGCGGTGAGTTCACGGGGTTTGACCGGGTAGAGATTGCTGTACAGGGAGCTCGGCGCCTCATGGCTCAACTGGCCGCCGGAGAGCGCAATCTGCAGGAAAATTCTGGTATCGTAGCGATGAATCCGCTCGACAAGACGTTTGTGGGAAGGGATAAACCTGTCATCATAAATCCCGACCAGCTGAATGGATGCCAGCGAGCCGTGGACGCGGGTGAATGGAGTGATGATCAGTCCCGTTCCGCCGGCTGCGCGCTCCTCGAAATACCGTATTTCGGGAAGAGGCCAGGTTTCATCGGGACTTGAAAGGCCGACTCCCATCGGCGCCATCGCTGTGCGGTTCGGAATTACAACTGTGCCGAGTTTTATCGGGCTGAAAAGATGTGAAAAAGACATACCGCCTCCTTTTTATTCTTTCTTTCATTACCGGCTTTAAGAAGGTTTTGAGATTTTAATCGAAAGAATTCCCTGCAACTTGCTGCGGGATAATATCCCCTCTACCTGTGGCATCCCCCCTTATTGCACCCCACTCTTACTGTGTACGAGCGGGGACCCCGCAAGGGGGGTAATCAATACCAGCGGCAGGAGAAAAGTATTTCTCTTCTATCCCTCTTAAAAAGGGGGATGTCGCCGAAGGTGACAGGGGGATTATTTTTAGATACCTCGCAACTCTGCTGCGGGGTAGTTCGTTCAAAGGACATGAACACTTTATCCCTGTTTCTCGAATCCGTGTTCCAGAAACCTTATTGCCACGCTGGCCATGATTTTGATACCGTTTGGAATAGCTCTGTCATCGAAATCGAATGAAGGATTGTGAAGAGGGGCACTATCCCCCAGCCCAAGCATGAAATACGCCCCCGGAATTTTGTCCAGAAAGAAACAGAAATCCTCTCCGCCCATAGTGGGCGACTGCAGTTCAACGACGTTCTCAGAACCGAGCGTTTCGCCTGCGGCATCACGCACCAGGGCGGCCGCACGGTTGTCGTTGGTTGTCGACGGGAACGATTCGGTTATCTCGAAAATCGCTTTCCCATCCGAAGCCTGCGCGGTGAACTGCGCCATCCTGTCAAGATTCCTGATGATTTCGGAGAACGTTTCACGGGTGAGTGTTCGGATCGTCCCGCCAAGAATGACCTCGTCCGGTATGACATTTACCGTAAGACCGCCGTGGATGGAGCCCACCGATACGACAAAAGGAGTAAGGGGATCGATCATTCTCGATCGCACGGTCTGAATTCCTTCGATGATTCTCGCCGCGATAACAATAGGGTCAACTCCGGAATGGGGCATTGCTCCGTGCGTTCCTTTCCCTCGGATAGTGATTCTGAAACTGTCAACCGCCGCCATAACCGGCCCGAACCGACAGCCGATCTTCCCCAGCGGAATCCCCGCCCAGCCGTGCAGCGCAAAAATTGCATCGGGAACGGGTGAGGAAAGCGCCCCATCCTGAATCATTTTCTCTGCGCCGGTTCCGCTCTCTTCCGCCGGCTGAAAAATAAGCCTGACCATCCCCGGAAGCGTCTGTTCGACTTGTTTCAGATACCATGCTGCGCCGAGGAGGATGGTAATATGGCCGTCATGCCCGCAGGCGTGGGCGACTTTCCGGTTTGCGGATGAGGCAGAAGGATCGGAAGTATCCTGCACTTCGATCGCATCGGTATCCGCGCGCAGAGCAACGGTTCGTCCGTTTGTATTTCCGATATGCGCCACAACGCCGGTTTCGGCGCAGCGGGAGTGGGGTACTCCGATTCCATCGAGGTATGCTTCGATCGTTCCGGCGGTTTCAAATTCCTGGTGAGCGATTTCAGGATGATTATGGATTCTATGACGGACATCGATGAGTGAATCGAGAATTGCTGGTGGTATTTTTTTAAAACAGTTTTTCATTCAAAGTCTCCAGTAAAAATATTGTTGTTAGGATGAATTATCCGGTAATAATCTATGCTAAACGCCTTATGGTTAAGAGTATACAGCGCAGAAATAGTAATGTCAAGGAGTGATGAAAAAAGGAGATAGTTACAGAGGAAAGCGGGAAAATGACCTTGATTGCGATAACGATTTCAATGAAAATAATTTCTATTTTTATTTTATGAAAAAATCTGTAAACTGTTTTCATATTCTATCCAAATCAATCTATAACCTTGAAAACTGTACTGCCTGGCAGTATATTGTAATTATAACCTGACATTTTGGAGAATTCCTGATTATGCAGACATACGATGTTGTGGTGATTGGCGGGGGACCAGCCGGGTCAATGACAGCCTTGACTGCGGCGGAGTTCGGTTTGGAGACACTCCTGGTAGAACGTCACCCTGTAATCGGTAGTCCTGTACGGTGCGCGGAGTGTGTCGACGACAAGGGACTTCGCGAGTTTTTTACTCCCTGTCCCGAGTGGGTGGCGTCGGAGACGGAAACTTACTGCCTGGTGGCGCCCGACGGCACGAAGGTGGTGATGAACATAAAGGGGAACAAGGGATATATCCTCGAGCGTCTCGTCTTCGACCGTATGATCGCGGAGACAGCCGCGCGCAAGGGCGCCCGGATTATGACCGGCGTCGAAGCAACCGGGATGGCCGGATTCGAAGGTGGTTTCCGGACAGTTTCCCTGAGCGGGTGCGGACGGAAGTGGGATGTCCGGGCGAGAGTCGTGGTCGCCGCCGACGGGGTAGAATCGCGCACGGCGCGATGGGCAGGCCTGAAAACCAGCGTGTCACTTCACGACATGGGAACCTGCGCCCAGGTTACCCTTGCCGGAATCGACTGCGAACAGGATATGTTCAGAATGTATTTTACCAATGAGTTTGCACCAAAGGGATATGCCTGGCTTTTCCCAAAGGGAAAAGGAACCGCCAATGTTGGATTGGGCCTCTCAGGAGATGGTACGGGAGGGAAAAAACCATTGCAGTATCTCAATGCTTTCCTGGCGAAGCATTTCCCGGACGCTGCGGTTGTATCAAGAACATTCGGCGGTGTTCCATGCACCGGTGGGATGAAAAAAATGATAGCGGACGGTGTGATGGTATGCGGCGATGCGGCGCAAATGGCCAATCCGATAACCGGCGGAGGCATAATAAACGGCATGATTGCCGGCCGTATTGCCGGGGAGACAGCAGTAGAAGCGTTGAAACGAGACGATGCCCGTGAAAGGGCGCTCAACTCCTATGAGGAACAGTGCTATAAACGATTTGGTTCTATGAACCGAAGGTTTTACAGTCTGAAAGAAGGCATCCTTAATCTCCCTGATGAACGATTCAACTCTCTTGCGCACGAATTGATCGGAATACCGCTTGAGAAGAGAACCCCGACACGTGTTCTCATGTCAGCGCTGGCCTCTCAGCCGAAGCTTCTCCTCCTTCTGGCCAAAGTCGTTTTCTGAAAGGTGAAGGATAAAAGAACTCACCCCTGACAAAGAGAGGGGGAGAACCCGTTGCTTCGTTAAAATATTTTATAATAATACGCTTGCATTGTACCTCTCTCTTTTCAAGAAAGGGAATCAAGGGGTGAGTTTGAACAGGGCATTGAGACTTTTTCATCACCCATAAATAAATCACAAACATTTGAGCCTTTTGCAAAAGTATTTTTTTGAAGACAGCCCCTTTTCTGTCCTCCGGACATCCTTCCCCCGGAGGGGGCAGGAAAACACTGTGGAGCAACAACTTCCCTTGCCCCCTTTGGGGGAAAGGGATTGAGGGTTAGGGGGCTGAAGTAATAAAACTTATCATTTTTTCGTTTCCAAAACGACTTTTGCAAAAGGCTCATTTAGAAGAGGTTTTTTTCAGTCATGCAAATCTCAGCTATTCATACGTATTTCAGCAAAGAAGCGCACCGTAATCTTATTTTTATCGAGGTGGTGACCGATGAGGGAATTTCCGGCGTTGGCGAAGCCTACTCGGTGGGACCTGACGAGGCAGTGGCAGCCACAGTGAAACATTTGGAGGCATGGCTTGTCGGGAAAGATCCTCTCGATATTGAGCGGCTCTGGCAGATGATGTACAATTTCAGCAGGTTCCCGGGAGGATTGATTCTCATGTCTGCGATCTCGGGCATCGATATCGCCCTTTGGGATATCAAGGGGAAAGCCGCCGGGCTGCCTGTCTGGGCTCTATTGGGGGGAAAAGCCCGTGACAAAATCCGCACATACGGCCATGCCGAAGGATCTTCCGCCGGGGAAATTGCCGAGAATGCGAAAAAAGTTGTAGAAAAATATCGGCATACCGCGGTCAAATGCTTCCCGTTTATGATGGGAGAATCCATTCCTTTGTGGAGAAGTATTATGCACGAAGGAGAGAAACGAATTCACGCAATCCGTGAAATCCTGGGGCCTGAAATGGATATCGCTGTTGATGCACACGCTGCTATCCCGACGCCATATCAGGCAATAGAAGCTGCAAAAATGCTCGAACCCTATCATCCGATGTTCATGGAAGAACCCACCCGGCCTGAAAATCTCGATTCCCTTGCCCGTGTTGCCCGAAATACAACCATCCCGATTGCCACTGGCGAAATGTTATATACGAAATGGGAATTCAAAGAGCTTTTGAGCCGAGAGGCCGCATCCATAATTCAGCCGGACATTTGCATCGCCGGCGGAATAACCGAGATGAAAAAAATAGCCGCTGTGGCCGAATCGTACTATGTTCCCCTGGCGCCTCACAATCCGATGGGACCGATCGCTACTGCGGCCAATGTCCATGTTTGCGCCGCCATTCCCAATTTTCTCGTTCTCGAATATCTCCCCGACGATAAAGAGGAACGGCTTGATGTGGTGGACAAACCTCTGGAATTTGCAGACGGCTGGCTGAAAATTCCGGACAGGCCCGGGCTGGGTATCGAGCTGAACAAGGAAGGCCTGGCGAAACATCCGCCGAAATACTGGCACCGTCCTTTCCGGTATAACCAGGATGGGCTTCCGGGGGTAATTTA
>JBAYHX010000028.1:0-15034 GCA_041665965.1 Candidatus Latescibacterota bacterium | reverse complement strand
GGTCAGAGCGGAAAAGAATTTTCCGAACAGAACCTGAGAAGTAGTGATCGGAGATGTCATAAGCAATTCCATGGTGCCCATCTTCTTCTCTTCCGCATACAGACGCATGGTAAGAAGGGGAGCGATAAGCAGAAACAGGAAATTGATATAGTTGAAAAGTGAACTGGATACCATACTGACATCCATTACAGGAATCGAAGTCTTGTAATTCTGCGCCATCCGGAGGTAATTCATGGTCTGGTTGGCAAAGGTAAAGAATGTATCTTTAAATGTATTACCCACCACAACCATGAAAACGAAGGCCAGAATATAAAAAATCGGGGAAACAAAATAGCTTCGTACTTCACGAACATACACCGCAAGAGCATTTCTCATCTATCAGTCTCCGTTATTTCATGGTTACCCGGATAAAAACATCCTCGAGGGTCGGCGCGATATCTCTGAGCTGGATTAGTTCCAGGTTCTCTCCGATAACCGTTTTCGCCACTTCGGGCCGAACATTTGGGGAATTATCGGATTCTATTCTGTATGCAAATATACCTTCTAAACTCTTCTCCGGGGTAATACCGGTGATTCCGGGTATTTTTTCAATCTTGTTCAAAAGAGATCCGGTGTCTCCCCTGACTTCCAAAACGAACTGATCCTTTTGGGAAATCCGAAGATTCTTTGTCGTGTCCTCAGCCACCACAACTCCGTTGTTGATGATGATGACACGTTCGCATGTCATGTCCACTTCCGGCAGAATATGGGTCGAGAGGATAACGGTGTGTTCCCCGCCGAAACTTTTGATAAGATTGCGTATCTCTACAATCTGAATCGGGTCAAGACCGATGGTCGGCTCGTCAAGAACAAGAAGCATGGGTTCATGTATCATGGCCTGAGCGATGCCTACCCTCTGACGGTAACCTTTGGAGAGGGCATTGCAGTAGGTTTTATAGTATTGTTTGAGCCCGCATTTTTCCACAACGGTGCTGACACTTCCCTGTACCTTTTTCGAAGGCACCCCTTTAATTTTTGCTGCAAATTCAAGGTAAGTTTTTACTGTCATGTCCGTATAGAGAGGAGGAGTTTCAGGCAGATATCCGATGAGCTTTCTGACTCCCAAAGAGTCAGTCACCACATCCAGGCCGTTCACCTTTACCGACCCTTCGGTAGGAGAAAGATAACAGGTGATGATTTTCATCGCTGTGGATTTTCCGGCGCCGTTCGGGCCCAGAAAACCGAGCACCTCGCCTTTTCTGACCGAAAAGGATATTTTATCCAGGGCAAGTTTTGTTCCGTAATACTTGGTCAGATTCTGAACATCAATCAATTTCCCCCTCCTTCTCTTGAGTAATTCAATGCCCCTGGTATTTTACCCGGTACTCTGTCTCTTTTTTCCAGAATGACAAAGAATGGGATTTTATCCGTTAATGACCTCAATATGGCTTTTCATTCTCCAGAGCCGAGATAATTTTATCGACTTCACGAATCTCTTCCTGATTCCCGCTTGCAAGGAGACGAACAGAACCTTCCGCGCCACGGATGCCTCCGGCGGCAATCTGAATGGCAGAGACACCGGTCAGTATGCCCAACGCCTCTATTTCGGTGATGATCGTTCCTGTCAGAGGCATGAGAGCGTTCCCGGAGTTTTCTTCCATGCATTCGGCGGAAGCTTCAAGAATGTCGCAGGAGACCTCTTTTTCAAGCCCGACCGGTATGATCAAATGGAGTTTCCTGCCGTAAAGCGGCCCCCAGAATCCTCCGCTGGTTCCTCCTGCCGGATGTCCCACAAGGCAGCCGGCGATACCTTCACGGTAATTGAGAGCGTTTGCCCCTTTTATGATTACATCTCCCGGAGACATATTCTTTGCGGTCTCGGTGACCATCTCGCCATCCATGTGGATTTCCCCGTGACGGATGATAATGTCATGCTGCACCTCCTTTGGAGGCGTTATTTCCGGGAATGGATTCTTCGGAAGCGTTACCCCGGTGGTGTAAGAAAATTTCTCGATTGCCCGTCCCAGAAATTCTTCTGCCACTGCCGAACAGGTGGTCCCGCGGCAGATTCCTATTATTCCGTTATGAAATGCAGCTTTGACATACGGGTGCTGCACGACTCCCCAAGCGATGAGTCTTTTGGACTGAGCAACTGTCAATACCGTTTCCAGTTTCATATAACTATCCTGCGGGAAAGTGAGATCATCTGAACTGGTGGATTCTCTTTTTGAAAAATTTCACAAGCTCATTTTCATACGTCTGGCCTGTTCTGAGCGCTATCCTGTCCACACCATACCTGCGGAACAGACCGACAAGGTCAGTCTGTCGTTTCTGCATATATTCCCCGTACCGCTGCCGAACTATTTTAGAGGAGGTATCAGCAATAAACACTTCCCCTGTTTCCGCATCCTCGAAAACCATCAATCCGGAATCACTCAGAGATTCCTCGCGCTGGTCGCCGATAGTGACCGCAATAAGATCATGTTTCCGCGCTGCAACGCTCATCGCCGATTCGAAACCGCTGTCCATGAAATCCGATATGAGAAAAACGATGGATTTCCTTTTCATAATACGGTTTACATGGCCGAGCGCGTCTTTGATGCTGGTTTTTTTCCCCTCGGGCTTGAAAAAGAGTATTTCACGGATAACCCTGAGAACGTGCTTTTTCCCTTTCTGGGGAGGAATATACAGCTCGATATGGTCGGTGAAAATAACAAGCCCCACCCGGTCGTTGTTTTTGATGGCGCTGAACGCCAGAACCGCGGAAACTTCGGCGGCAAGATCACCCTTGAACATCCCGAGGCTTCCGAAATGACCGCTTCCGGAGGCATCCACAACGAGCATGACAGTCAGCTCGCGCTCTTCCTCGAATGTCTTGATATAAGGGCGGCCGGTACGGGCGGTGACATTCCAGTCGATGAGACGGATGTCGTCCCCGATACCGTATTCACGAACCTCTGCGAATTCGATTCCCTTCCCTTTGAATACCGAATGATATTCGCCGCTGAATACTTCATTCACCAGCTTCTTGGTGCGAAGTTCGATTCCTCTGACTTTTCTGGCGATTTCCTCAGTCTGCATCTGTCACGGAACCTTTATATGCTCAAATAATTTCCGAATGATCTGATCGGTCGATATTTCCTCTGCTTCAGCTTCATAGGTCAGAATGATCCTGTGACGGAGCACATCCGGCCCGATCACTTTCACATCTTCCGGAATAACATATCCCCTTCCCCGGAGAAACGCATGCGCTTTCGCCGCCAGCGAAAGATAGATGGTCGCTCTCGGCGAGCAGCCGTACTCTATGAAACCGGCCAGCTCATCCAGACCGTACTCGGAAGGTTTTCTGGTGGCGAAAACAATATCAAGAATATAGTGCTTGACCTTGTCGTCCATGTATACTGTTTTTACAACTTCCCTGAGACGACGGATCTGGTCAAGGCTGATGGTCGGTTTCAGGTGGATCGCAGGCTGAAGGACTGTGCGCTCGAGGATCGAGAATTCCTCTTCCTTTGTCGGATACCCCACAAGCACTTTGAACATGAACCGGTCGACCTGCGCTTCAGGAAGAGGGTAGGTTCCTTCCTGCTCGATGGGATTCTGGGTGGCAAGCACCATGAAAGGGTCTTCGAGCGGATACGTGGTGTCCCCGATGGTCACCTGATGTTCCTGCATGCATTCAAGAAGGGCGCTCTGCACCTTTGCCGGGGCGCGGTTGATTTCGTCGGCGAGAACGAAATTGGTGAATACCGGTCCTTTTTTAGGGATGAACTCTCCTGTCTTCTGATTGAAAATCAGAGTTCCAACCAGGTCTGCGGGAAGAAGATCGGGGGTGAACTGTATACGCTGAAAACCTGCGTGCACAGCAGAAGCCAGCGTGCTGACTGTCAGAGTCTTTGCAAGCCCCGGCACTCCTTCAAGGAGAATGTGGCCCCCTGTCATGAGACCGATGAGAAGACGTTCTATCATTGTTTCCTGGCCGACAATCACCTTGCCGACCTCGGCAGTCAGAGAGTGGATAAGAACGCTTTCCTGCGCGATTTTTTCATTGAGACTGATTATGTCGTATTGCACCTGCAAACCTCCGGAATATCACTTTGTTTTTGAAGGAGTTTCACCTGTCGATGCGTTTTTATCGGAAAGAATGTTCTTTACCGTGTTCCACTGTTCCAAAGGCAGCCCGATGTTTTCAAGCAAAACCCGGGCGGAAACAGCAAGCCCCGAATCAGGATAAGCTGCGATGAATTTGTTCAGCGTCGCTTTCGCCCTTTCGTTGTCTTTCATCTCTTCATAGTACATATATCCAAGAAGAAACATTCCTTTGTATGCTTCGGCCGTTTTAGGGTAATTCGTCAAAAGACGATTATAAGCCGCCTCAGCTTCCTTGAACTTGTTTTCGTCCTGATTGAATGTTGCAAGAGCGAGCAATACTTCCGGAGTACGGCTGTCCCCGGGAAATTTCTTTTCAAATTTCTCGAAAATCCGCATTCCCTGCGCCAGCGTTTCTTTTTTCTGGATCAGCGCCTTTCCCTCGGTGTAAAGAGTATCCGGAGATTTCCCGCATCCTGAAAAAAAAGCGGATACAAAAAAAGCCATTGTAACAACGATTAAAGTTGATACAACGGTAGTTTTTTTTATCATTGTTTCACCACTCATATCCTACTTTTCCACAACAGAGTTCTTTTGGGGAACAGTCTCGGTTTTCTTTGGAATATCGATATTCTTATCGGCTTTTGCGTCCTTCTTGTAAGAATCGCTCCGGTAATCGGTGGCATAAAAACCGCTGCCTTTGAAAATAAGGCCTGCCCCGGTTCCGATAAGCCGCTGGACTTTCCCGCTGCATTTCGGGCAAACTTTCAGAGGCTCGTCTTTCATGCTCTGAAAAATCTCGAACGTATGCCCGCAAACAGTACATTTATATTCGTATGTCGGCATTCTGCCTCCTGTTAGCACATAGAAATTCGAAAACATAAATATTCAATATAACCAAATGATGTTTATCAGTCAAGAACGATAGTTGCGTCTATATTTTGAACGATGGCGTCCGGAAAGAGTTCCATCCCTATGTTTTTCATTACGGGAGGCCTTTGGTCTGATTTCTCTCAAAGGTTGCCTGGCAGAAGATGAAAAAGTATTTTCAGCAATTTTCAGGATTCATGATTAGTGCCGTGTCTTTCAGTAGCTACGAAGACAGCAACAAAACATATTTGTCCGTTATTTTCTAAAATACATTTTTTAAACTCTGCGGGATGCCTCCGGTTCCGGAATTTCTGGTATGTGAAAAATGGTTTCTCTTCTCATCTACTCTACCCTTTCTCCCGCAGTTTACGGTAGAGAGTCCTCTCGCCGATGCCGAGCAGCTGGGCCGCTTTACGGCGGTTGCCCTGTGTGCTTTTAAGAGCATTTATAACCGCCTGATGTTCCAATTCCTCAAGGGTTTCCCCGCCATTCTGGAGAGGAACAACTTCCATAACCCGTGAAACATCACGGGAATCCTGCTGCGCCTGGGTAGACCGGAGGTATTCTTTAATCTCGGAGAGATCGTTTTTAAGCTCGATCAGCGTTCGATAAATAAGTTCCCTCTCGGTCTGCTCTTTCATTTTTTCACGGGGGACGGGGAGAATGCTGTTACGGTTTATTTCGGCAAGCAGATGTGCCGGGATAGTGTTTATTCCGATAATCGGCCCGCTGGTCAGCACAAGACAGCTTTCGACAAAATTTCTGAGTTCGCGCACATTTCCTGTCCAGGGGGCTTGTGAGAGGAAATTCTTCGCATCTTCGTCAAAACGCCGTATGGGCAGATTGTTCACCAGAGAATACTGCCTTGCCGCGTTGTCAATGAGGAGAGGTATGTCCTCCGGCCTCTGACGGAGGGGAGGAACATGGATTTCCAGCACCTTGATACGGTAGTAGAGATCTCTGCGAAACGCTCTTTTTTCGACAAGCTCACGGAGATTACGGTTGGTGGCGGCGATGACCCGCACATCTACCTCAATGACATCCATTCCTCCAACCCTCATGATTTCACGCTCCTCGAGCACTCTGAGGAGCCTGATTTGAGTAGAGTGGGGAATTTCACCGATCTCGTCAAGGAATATTGTGCCGCCGTTCGCTTTTTCAAACATCCCGAACCGCCGTCCGGCCGCACCGGTAAACGATCCTTTTTCATGCCCGAAAAGCTCGCTCTCGATCACTCCCTCCGCCAGAGAGGCGCAGTTCACCGCCAGGAAAGGTTTGTTCGCTCTCGTTGAAACGGCGTGGATAGCCCGTGCGATGACTTCTTTACCTGATCCGCTTTCGCCGGTTATAAGAACACTGATGTTTGTCGGCCCAACCTGCATGATGGTCTGGATTGTCTCTTCCATGGCTGATGAACGCCCGATAAGCCCGGCCTTGCGCACAATGGTGGAGCGCATTGCAACTTTCTGCATGGTCTCGTAAAACACCGGTTTTCTCAGGGGTTTATCGATGGCGTAATGCGCGGAAAGCCGTCTCCCCAGTTTTTCACGCTGGTCCTGGTCGAGCGGCCCCAGAAGAAGCACCACCGTTTCCGAAAGGTCTTCGGCCTTCTCGGCGGCGAACGCTATCAATTCCATAAGCCTCATCGTGCAGTCCATAAGGAGGGCGTCATATTCCTTGGTCGAGACAAGGTTTCCCGCCTCTTTGACAAGCGAGACAGTAGTCAGTTCATGTCCGGAAGTATGGGAATATTCCTGCACAATTTTTATTACATCAGTATCATGGGAAAGAAGAAGAAGTTTCATAAATCCTTTCAAAATTACCCGTGCAAGATGTGCGAAAACATGTAATGACGGCGCATCTTATAAAAACTTCCCATAACCTGTTATTATACATCGAATCAAAGAAAATTTCAAGTATACGATCAAAGAAAGGAATAATGAGGAATAGCGATTATCTCTGTAAAACGATCAGACTTCCTTATCAATACTCCAAGCGCAGGAGGTATCTTCGTTGTTAAAGATTCATTTCCCGTTTCAACCGTTCAGGATCGAGCAGGGTTACTTTTTTGCCGGAAAGGGAAATATAATTCCTGTTCTCCAATTGTTTGAGAATTCGAGAGACAGTTTCACGGGTGGTTCCGGTCATGTTGGCAAGGTCCTGGTGTGTCGGTCTCGAATTGATGACTATACCGTCGGGAGTTTTTTTGCCGCTTTCCTCGGCAAGCTGAAACAGTATCGCCGCCACCCGCCCGCTGACATTAAGGAGAGCGAGGCTTTCAATACGGGAATCGGCTTTTCTCAAACGCGAGGTGAGCTCTGTGAGCAGTTTCAGTGCGATTTTGGGATGTTTTTCAATAATGCTGTTGAAATCAGCGCGACGGAGAATATATACCGATGAATCTTCGACTGTGATGACCGATGCGGAGCGCGGTTTCCCATCAAGAAGAGACATGTCTCCGAAAAAATCACCCTCGTTGAGAATGGAAAAGATCACTTCTTTCCCGGATTCGGAAAACGAGACAACTTTGACCCTTCCTTTGGTGATGATAAAGAGAGCGTCTCCTTCTTCATCTGCAATCAGGAGCAGGGTGTCTTTTGGACAATTTCTCAGAACGGACACACGGGCTATTGTCTCCAGTTCTTCATCCTTGAGCGAGGAAAAAAGGGGTACTTTTCGAAAAATGTTAATCATCATACTCTCCAGGTCGTATGTTTTTCAACATCCTTACAATAAAAAATAGTATTGAAAGATCAACGGATTTATCCCGCAAAGCTTCCGTTTTTAGCTAACCGGGGACTATAGAAAGATATTCACAAACTCAGGGAAAAAGATCCCCCCGCCGCTCAGTGCGGCGACCCCCTTGCTAAGGGGGTGCAAAGAGTAAAAATGTATTCTCCCCTTAACAAGGGGAGATGCCGACAGGCAGAGGGGATTTTCTTCCTCGGCGGTATGATAAATATATTTTATGAATTATCCTGGATAGTCATTATATGATAAATTAGAACAGTTTTAAAAGTCTTGTGAAAAACATGTTTTAGAATGAAATTACCACTTTTTCTAAACTCATCTCCTGGTCTCCTCTCTAAGCACCCCACCTTTTGCTTCGCAAAAGCCGGGGAACCCGCAAACACGAGAGGAGATAACTCATTTCCAGCCTTGTAGTTCCTCCTCTCTAGTATAGAGAGGGCGGGGCAGGGGGTGAGTTTTGGCGGAAAAGAAAACAACAAGTATTAAACTTTTTCACAAGCCTTTTTAAATTTACATTTCTTTACAGGGAAAGCAATAATAAAAGCTATATTTTATGAAATGTAAAGGGGATAGTCGTCGTTATTTCATTGGCGGGTGTTCGGACAGTTTCACAGTAAGAGCGAGCGGTTCACCGTCACGGAGAACTTTCAAATGAATCGTATCTCCGGAATGGGCAGCGCCCATCATCCTGATAAGATCATCGGGAGAAGAAACTGCTGAACTGTTTAACTCCACAATGATATCTCCGGTTTTGATACCACACTTGTCCGCGGGGCTGTTTTTTACCACATTATGGATGCTGCCCCCGTTGATTTCGACAGATATTCCAAGCCAGCCACCACGGGAAGTTGAGTTTTGGATTATAGACCGCGCCACAAGAGAAACATACTCCATGGGATACACCGCATAAAAATCTTTCGGCGGAAGACTGCCGGCCGCAGGTTTTTTCCTTGCACTGAGTTGATATGCGAGAAGACCCACAATCTGGCCGTTTTCATCGAAAACAGGAGTACCCGAAGTGCCCGGTTCTGCTGGAACTGTAACAATAATAGTGCCGTCAAACCCATTAACCGACTCTACAACTCCCATCATGGATGTGAGACTTTTTCCGGGAGGGATTCCCAGGAATACGATTTTTGATCCCGGTTTAACTGAATTTAACGGTTTGAATGTGGGGAGGGGAAAAAGAATCTGATGCTGAGATTTCAGAACGGCAATTTTCCCATTTACATCAAATCCGACCGTAACTGCTGTAAATTTTTCGTTCCCACGTCCCGTTATCTCTATTTTTTCTGCATCCCTGACTACGCAGCTCGGAGTTATAAAATATCCGGATTTATCCAGAGGGAAAGCAGTCCCGACGTTTCGACGTTTTTTTATACTCTTCTCGCCGGTTTTCGAGGGAAGCATTTTTTGATAGGCATGTACGGTAAAAACAGCGCTGCCGAATTTATCCTTTATCCCCTGCGTGAATGCGATGCTGTCATCCGGGACTCCGGCCGATGCCGTAAGTTCATTTTGACCGCAAAGTATCAAAACCGCAAGGAGCGTTTTTCCGAAAAAAGGAGTTTTTTTCATCATGTTTAAAAGCTTATCAAAGTAACAGTATCGTTAGTTCTTGTTCTCGGTCTGGAGGCGCTCTGTGCAGCCGCACCGTTCCCAACCTTATCCGAATCGAGTGGATCCAGGACATAATAGACATCTTCATCGGAAGCGCCGGCAAACGATTGAACAGCGGGAGCCCCTTTGTCCGGTGAAATCTGGTTTGTGACCCGGACGCTTTGATTTTGAATCAATCCGTTCCCCGGATAAAAGAAAAATCCGGCAAGCAGGAGCATAGCCACTGCTGGCACCGTAATGAAAGCCTGTATATTATCAGAAATATAGAGACGCATACGGTAGAAGGGACTGAGGAGGAGCGTTCTCTCTCGATTGAGACGGCTCTTCAATTTGAAATCAAACTCAGATGAAGCGGTTGCCGGGGTAAGGTTGGCAAGAAGCTTTCTTACATGCTGAATTTCTTTCAACTCTCTTTCGCATTCCGGACAATTCAACGCGTGAGCGAGGAAGTCCGACCGCAGTTTTCCGGATAGATCACCATCGACATAATCCATGATGCATTTCCGGAAAAAAGAACAGGTAAAAAACCCTTCGTTAGCACTTTTCACGATATATCTGCACCTCCTTTTAGTAAACAAAATCCCTGTTTTACTAAACTCACCTTCCTGTATCCCCTCGAAGCACCCCGCATTTTGCTTCGCAAAAATCGGGGATCCCGCTGGCCGCGATGTCTCCTCTCCACAGGATGGAGAGGGGGATTAGGGGGGTAAGTTTCGGTAAAAAGAAAATAATAAGTGATGTGTTTCACAAGCCTTTCTTAAAAAATTGATAAAAATTTAGTTACTTCCATTTGCCCCTGAGCCGGATTCGGCGCTGTCATATCGAACGAATTTTACTTTTGATGACAAAAACAGTGCTTCGGAATCGGCATGGCTCCCGGATTATAAGAGTTCATCTACCGGGGTATGTCCTTTCAACTTTTTCTGGAGCTTTATCCGGGCGCGGTTTACCCTCGATTTCACCGTTCCAACCGGGACGCCGACGATTTCGGCTATCTGCTGGTAACTCATCCCTTCGATGTCCCTGAGAATCAATGCCTCCTTATACTTGCTCTGAAGGAGATTGATGGAATTCTGCACATGCTCATCCAGAATCCGTACAGCGGTAACACGGTCCGGTTTCATGCCGGGATCCGGAATCTCGAATGTCTTCTCGTCTTCAGTTGTTGCATCTATTGAAAGAAATTTCCATCTCTTACGGCGTCGGAGTTCGCTTTTTGCCAGATTCCCCGCGATAGTAAAAATCCATGTGGAAAAATTCGCTATCGCTTTATAATCGCGTCTCTTGCGAAACACCCGGAGAAATGTCTCCTGAACGATATCCTCGGCAACATCGAAATCTTTAACGAAACGGTAGACAAAGTTGATGAGCCGATTTTTGTATCTCATCACGATGACATCGAACGCATCCATGTCTCCGTTTACCAGATCGAAAAGGAGATCCTTATCAGGAATTTCTTGATTTTTGGTTTTCATCAGTAGAGCCGTCGGCATGTAATCACCCCCCCCTTCGTATACTATCATACGACCGGGTGAGGCTTTCGGTTCCGAAAATATTTTTTAAATAAATAAAATTTTCCGCTTTTTTTTCAAATATCGAAAAAAAGGAAAGCAGCGGAATGGAATTATAACTGTTATATACTATGATTTGATGCCAAATAACATAAAAATATTATATTGCCAAACGGAATAAAATTGTTATTTTAATCGTTGGAAGTGATGATTTCTGTACTTTATATTCGAAAATTAATTCTGACAGCGATAAAATTTCCTCACATATCTCCATCTTCAAATCGACAGTATACAATTTTATATGGCCACCCCCGGAAATTTCAGGCATGACTTTTAATGGTATAGATGCGAACAGGGCAACATGTTTTTTTGGAAAGCAAGCCCCTATGGGCATTACTATGAATGCATTTCTGCACCTCTTCAAAAAGGAAGGTCAATAGTGAAAGGAAAAGTTCTTTTTATACTCATTACCCTGGCCGTTTGCGGGGTATCTGCCAATATACACGGCAATGCTTTGGCAGCCTCATCTGTAATTTTTCCATTCGCCAAGCCTGCGGTAATCACCGAAGAAGCGGTGTGGAACCAATTAAAAGAACTCAAAGACCCTCAATTTGTTACATTGGCCGTTCTTTCCGATTCTTTGAGCGTTGTCGATATGGGATTGATCTACAGCGTTCAGGTCGAAAATAATAATGTGCGTGTTGTGCTTACCACCTATCACCCCGGATTCGTCCAGTACATATATATTGCTTCTCCGGTACGGCAGAAAATCCTCGCAATGACAGGGGTAGGCGCTGTAACCGTGGAATATGTCCGCGAACCGGTATGGACCCCTGACCGTCTGTCCCAGAAAGCCAGAGATGTGCTTCTGTTTGAATCGGGGGATCCGGTGGAGGGCAGGCTGCATGTCAGATCGAAGTTAAAAGCTGACCCAAACGCGAAACCTTATGATGAAAGAAAGCTCGATCGGAGCCATCTTGTCATACCTGCATCGGCGTGGGGGGTTGTTGACACTCTTTCGGCAGGCCGGCTGGCCAACTGGCGCGGATGGCGCTATTTCAAACGTTTTGAGGTGGAGGAAGGAGACGGACTTGCCAGACAGGGAGAGCCGATCCAGGTGGATGTCGCATTCGATGGGAGTCAGGTGATTGACCTCGCGAAAGAGATACGCGTACTTGAAGAGGCGTCCGAAAATGAAATTCCGTCTCAGGTTTACGGGGAAGTGAATCAGGGAAGTTCGAAAAGCTGCACAGTCATTTTCAAGGCTGATGCATCGGCAAGGGAAAAGAAAGGGTATCTGATTCTCTATGGAAATTCCTCATCTGATCTTCATGCGCCCTCATATGTAACCGATCTGATGACCACCGGTGAAGGATTTGCCCTTGAGATTGAAAACAATTTCTACAAGGTCGGTCTTTCCAAGGTGATGGGTCAGTTGAAATCTCTTCAGTTCAAAAATGGGGGGAAGACTGTCTTGATGCCTTCCGAGGATTGGTCCTCGGGAACGAAAATCGATGCCTTGAACGACCCCGGGAATATCCTTTTTGATCTCTGCTGGCATGGTGAGGACTCATGCATACACTGGGGCCCGGATTTCAAAGATCATCTCCGGTTTCGCATCACTCAGTGGAATACACCACCCAACGTCACTGTTATAAAAGGGCCTGTCTGCACAATAGTGAAAAGATGGGGGTATCCGATTGCTCCGATCTACCCCGTATTCCCCCAATCGGATACTTCGATTGAGGTGACCTACGTCTTCTACAGCGGGCTTCCCTATTTCACCATGGAATCGCGGGTCAGTGTTGAAAAGGAAACCGATATCAATGTTGTGAGGAACGATGAGTGGGTGTTCCTCCTGCCAACCTTTACCGATATGGTTTCAATGATGGACGGCGGATCGATCAATGTATTCCAGAACGGAACGGCGTTTTCAAAGAATCCCGCTCTTCTGGGGTTCTATAACAGAGTGAACGGGGACGGTTTTGCCTCGCTGCATCTGGCGTTTGATGCGATCGGTTTTCCTAATGCGTATGGCCCGAGTAATACCTCGATTACTCCGGATTATGTTTCAGTTCCCTGGCAGCTCTGGGTAAGATACGCATTCGACAGCAATAATGTGGCTTCCGGAAGACCGAGCGTCGGCATCCAGCCGGGAGCGACAATCGGGGAATACAACGCCTATCTTCTTTACAACGCCAAGGATACCGGAGGAAACAATCAGGCGAAAGACTGGTATAATGTTCTCAGAAAGCCTTTGAAAGCGAGTATTCCCGATTACCCGACCTCTGTGAACGAGCAGGAAGGATCATCAACTGTTCCGATGTCCTACAGCCTTTCCCAGAACTATCCGAATCCTTTCAACAGCTCCACCGGGATCAGCTTTACTCTGCCCGAGCAGGGAGAAGTGCAACTGTGTGTTTACAACCTTGCGGGGCAAAAAGTGGCTACAC
The DNA here is from genome assembly GCA_041665965.1 of Candidatus Latescibacterota bacterium. Classification (GTDB taxonomy): domain Bacteria; phylum Latescibacterota; class Latescibacteria; order Latescibacterales; family Latescibacteraceae; genus JAUYCD01. The sequence goes on along the minus strand of JBAYHX010000028.1, from coordinate 1,761 downwards.
TGGCGCAGGGTCTGCGGAAAGCCGGAATGTATACTGTTCGCTGGGATGGCCGTGATGATAGTGGAAAAGAACTTGCAAGCGGCGTCTTCCTCTACCAGATGCGCGCCGGGAAACAGGTTAATACCCGGAAACTTCTTTTGCTGAGATAATGCTTTATTGCTTGGAGATTTTGTGAGATGTTCTAATAAAATCAAGGGAATAAAATATCACGACTCTTTTGGGAATGGGGCTCCGGTGAATAAGAAAATTTTTTTTATTGTTCTTTTGGTATTATTCACATGGGGTGCGTCCGGTAATGCCCAGACAAATATCATTACCGAAGAAGGAGTATGGAACGAATTAAAAAACCTTCAGGATGGGTATCTGGGAACTCCGTTGAGTGTTGTGGATATGGGATTGATCTACAGCGTGAAGGTCGAAAATAATAACGTTCGTGTTGTTATCACTACCTATCATGAGGGATTTGTCGATGTCATGAAAATAGCTTCGCCTGTCCGTAAAAAGATTCTTGCCATGTCAGGTGTGGGCACTGTAACTGTAGAATTGCTCTGGCCTCCTCCGTGGACTCCTGATCGTCTCTCTAAAAAAGCAAGGGATGTTCTCGGCTTTTTTCCAGGCGATCCGGTTGAGGGGGGTGTGCATGTGAGATCCGCATTTTTCAAGTCTGCCCCTGATGCGAAACCATATGACGAAATGAAACTTGACCGGAGTCACTTGGTAATACCTGAAACTGTCTGGGGAGTTGTAGACACCCTTCCGGGCGGTCGTTTACTTAATTGGCGGGGATGGCAGTATTTCAAGCGCTTTGAGGTCGAAGAACGAGACGGTCTTGCCAGAATGGGAGAACCGATCTTTGTGGATGTCTCATTCGCTGGAGAACAGGTGAATGACCTGGCGAAAGAGATACGGGTTATAGAGGAAACATCTGAAAAGGAAATCCCCTGCCAGGTATATGGATCAGTGCAGGAAGGGAACATAAAAAAGTGCACAGTTGTGCTTTTATCCGATATGGCCGCCAAAGAAAAGAAATCGTACCTGTTAATTTACGGGAACTTCTCACCCGATCTTCCAATCCCATCCTATACTACCGATCTGGTAACCCGTGGGGAGGGATTTGCGCTCGATATTGAAAACAGCTACTATAAAGCCAACCTCTCCCCCAGGATGGGACAGTTAAAAAATCTTCAGTTCAAACGGAATGGAATCACTAAAAAAACTATAGGTTATCCAACATCAGCTTTCCCTCCTCCAACCATAATCAATGCAACGAATGATCCGGGCAATTATGCTCTTGACCTTGTCTGGCACGGTGAAGACCCCTGTATGCATTGGGGCCCGGATATAAGGAATAGGCTTCGCTTCCGTATTACCATGTGGCCTAAAGTGCCTAATTATACCGTGGAAAAAGGACCCATCTGTACAATTATAAAAAGGTGGGGTTATCCTGTAGTTCCTATGTATCCTGCCATGCCGCAGACTGATGTAACGATCGAAGTTACCTATGTGTTTTATAGTAGCCTTCCTTATTTTACCATGGAGTCGCGGATCAAGGTTGAAAAAGAATTCGATATGACAATTGTTAGAAACGCCCAATGGGATTTCGGCGGCTTTACCAATATGATTTCCATGATAGATGGTGGGGCTATAGTGGTTCACCAAAAACAGTCTGGGAATGTCCCATTAGATAAGAATCAAGCAATAATGGGTTGTTATAATAGTGGAGATGGATATGGTTTTGCCGCTTTACACTTGTCTTATGAT
>JBAYHX010000027.1:0-15550 GCA_041665965.1 Candidatus Latescibacterota bacterium | reverse complement strand
CTCCTTGGGATCTGTTCGTTAAACAGGCGCTACCTCATCCCGTGGCTTTATTTACTGACAGGCGCAGGCACTCTTGTTCGCATGGACATGGTTGTGGTCCACCTCGCAATACTCTCCGGACTTGCATTAATCGATAAACCCCAGAGAAAACAACACCTCGCATGGGGAATCGGATTCCTCGCTCTTTTCCTCGGAACCCAGACTGTTGCCAGAGTGCTTTACTACGGTGATATCCTGCCTAACACTTACTACCTAAAGATGACCGGTTACCCTCTTCTGTGGCGTATTACTCGAGGGGCAGCTGTGTTCTGGTCGTTCATCTGGGATTTCAATATTATACTTTTCCTGCTTCCAGGAGCGGTTTTATTCGCTTCGCCGGGCCGTATTCGTGCAATATGTGCATGGGTGTTTGGAACCCAGTGTCTGTATAGTATTTATGTCGGAGGGGATGCATGGGAGTTTTACGGCGGTGCAAACAGGTATATTGCCCCTGTAATGCCTCTTTTTTTCGTTCTCATCGCCGATTCCTTCCTGCGCCTCAAAGAACTGGCTGTCAGAAACCTCACAGCGTCCAAGGATCATCCGTTGCTCGCAGCGCTGCTCAAACGTCATATTGTATTTCTTCTTGTCATTTTTACTCTCATACACATCAACCTCATATGGGAGTTTTCCTCTTACTCTATTATCCGGCGCCCTTCTCTTGTCGGACCAAACATGCAGAAGGAAACCTTTCTCATGCTGAACATGACGAAGACAGTCGAGGAGCTTACAACCCCAGATGCTCACATTGCAGTCACTTGGGCAGGAATGCTCCCTTATTTTTCGGGAAGGTATAGTGTTGATATACTCGGCAAGACCGACCGTTTCATCGCCCATCTGCCGATGCATACTGGGACAGGAGTAAAACGCTTTCTTCACTTCTACCCTGGACACCTCAAGTATGATTACAGCCATTCCATCGGTGAACAGAAGCCCGATATAATCGTCCAGCTATGGCAGAATCCCGAAGAAGCCCAACTCTATCTCAAAGATTATATCCAGGTCGAAGTTCCCGGTTCTTCTCTATTCTTCCGCACCGGCTCGAACGCAATTCACTGGGAAAAACTCACCCGGTCAAAGTCACCTGAATCACATTAATCTATCTTCCTCTGCCCCTATGAAAAAAAACCGGAACTCACGACTGATTATACAGTACCTTATTGTCATCAAGCTTTTTTACAGAGTAAGCGTAAACGAATTGACTCTCAGCCATTTATTACGGAGTTTGTAATCCGGCAGAATTGATTCCACAAGCTTCCAGTAAGCCGGTGAATGGTTTCTTTGGATACAATGGCATAATTCATGAACCACAATATAATCGATGACCGCCAGGGGCGACATAACCAGCAGCCAGTTGAAGCTGAGATTCCCATGGATCGAACAGCTTCCCCAGCGGCTCCGGAGTGTTTTTATCCGTACCAGATTAACTTTTACTCCGATGACATCCTGATAAAAAACAACCCTTTCCAAAAATATTTTTTCCGCCTGACGGATATACCATTCTTTTAAACTGCGTGAAATATAACCCTGCTCTTTTTCATCCAGCCCCGATGGAACACCGACAGAAAGCTGACCTTCCCGCAGAGTGACTCCGGCTGTTCCCCGTTCTGTTTTAAGAAGGCATGTTTTCCCCAAAAAGAGGAATCTTTCGCCGTCTTTATATTCCCTTGGATTTAACCGCGAGTTACGGACATCGTTCAATGCAATCCTTTTCCGTATCCAGGAAAATTTGGTTCTTACTATTTCCTTTATCCGGTTCTCGCTGATTTTCAAGGGCGCATGAACGGTTATGGAATTATCGGAGGATACCCGAATGCCGATCGTTTTACGACGGGGGGATCGTATGAGCGTATAAATGAAGTCGGTCATGGAACCATAGCTGATAGTGTATCCGTTATCTTATTGTCCTGTCAACAAAGTGATGTGTTTCCCGATATGGGAGACGAGAAACCGACGGTATGTTTTCCGGTGCATATGGAGTGTGTCCCGAAGCTCCCCGCCCAGATTCCTGAGCACCACCCCGAACGCTATGTGCAGCACCTGCCTGAAATCGGGATCGACAGTTATAAGCTGTAATGCTTCATCCCTGTTGAGTCCGGAAGGACCCGGAACTCTGCCGATATTGGCGGAAATCTGGTAGCTCGCCGCGTTTTCTTTGAAAGTTTCACGGGAAAGGGAGAAAATCCTCAGGAAAAGATCAAAATTCTCAGCAGCGACTGTTTTCACTGCTTCAAGATAAGATGTTCCGGCGGTTTTGACATGGAAGAAACCATTGGTTATTTCCCCAAAAATTGGATAGATGCTGAATTTATCCGAGCCGGAATGGAGACTCAACCGGTAATTTCCGAGCTCGTGAGAAAGGTCATAATGCAGTTTTAGCGACCGGGAGAATCCCTCTATCGAACCTCTGTAATCAATGCCTTTTTCAAAATCCCCTTCGAACCGAGGAGCAAGGCTGAAAAGAATTACCTCATTGACTGCCAGTTCGGTAGCAATGATGCGATGGTCGAGGACAGAAGTGGGGGTAACGGTTTCATCGATGGACAACTCGAAATTAAACCGTGATTCCCCCAAAAGGCCTGCGAGATGACGGTATGCCGTTACAGCATGACGGATAGCACCGAGATATTTGACACCTGACCGGACCACTTCCCTGCGGCTTGCGCCGGAAATTCCTTCATACCGGGTGATGAATATCTCTCCTTTTTTACTGTCCGGGAAAAGCACATTGAACTTCCGTGTCAGTATTTCATCCGTGCTGGTATCGGCTTCATTATCGATTTTTTCCGAGGGATCGATAGTGAACATGGTGAATCCCGCCTGTGCGGCGGCATCGATATCCTCGATAGTTTTGAGGTGATCGGCATCGGAACCCCATTGCGATGTGTATCCTTCATGGAAAACCGACCAGGTGGCATCGTCCATCACATTTTCAAATGTACGCCCGGTTTTATGATTTTCCCTTACCGACTGCTGGGCAAGAACCGGAATGAGAGAGCTCTTCCGAATCGCCTCTATATGCCCGGGAGTTGCAGCCCCTCTGCCCCCGATACGGTCGCCTGTCCCGAACGATTGGCGGCTTTCCAGCACGACCGGTCCGGTTTGGGGAAGTATTGTTCTAAGCTGCACCGCATTCTCATGGTCAAGAGGAGCGGCAAGGAGATATATCGTTTTGCCTCCGTCATTCTCAGTATACAATTCACCGGTAAAACCTGACAATGCAGCAGGATGGCGGGATAGAACGACTAACTGATCATTCCCATCTTTCTCGGAAAGCGCAAAAACACCCTCCCCGGCAACGGTAATAGACGAACCGGTCAGCCCGCTGATACCGGATAGAGCCTCCCGTATGGAGTCCGGTGACATTCTTCCGGCCAGTACTCCTGTTTCAACGGCTTTTTTCAGTAGTGTTTTCAAAAGTATACCCTTTAGGAATGAATCTCAGCACTCGATTCAGAGCCCATGATTAAGGATTAATATCACACAAAGGCCACAACATCAATAAAGAGAAAAAATAGAAGCCTGTCTCACCGGGCCAGCCATCCGCCGTCAACCGGCAGTATAGTGCCATGAATATAATCCGCAGCTTCCGATCCCAAAAACAGGAACGACCCTACCAGGTCTTCCGGATATCCCCATCTTCCTGATGGAAGACGGTCGAGAATGGTGGCGCTGCGTGCAGGGTCATCATAAATGGGACGGGTAATCTGTGTCACGATGTATCCCGGAGCTATGGCGTTGACATTGATTCCATACTGAGCCCATTCATTGCAGAGCGCTTTGGTCACCTGGGTGATGCCCGCTTTTCCGGCGGCATATGAGGCAACCAGAAATCCGCCGCTCCAGGCAAGCATGCTGGAGGTATTGATAATCTTTCCTCCCTGTCCGCGCTCGATCATATGACGACCGACTTCACGGCACATAAAGAAAGCGCCTTTACACTGGATATCCACTACGAAATCCCACTTGTCTTCGGGATATTCTGCAGCGGGAGAACGGAACAGAACTCCGGCCCCATTTACGAGGACATCAATTTTACCGAAATCTTTGATAATCTGCGCCACCGTGTCTACGATTTCCGTGACTTTCGAAACATCAAGCTTGTAAACCTTTGCTGTTCCGCCAAGAGCCTCGATCGCTTTTTTAGTCTCTTCGGCTCCCGTCATGTTGATATCACAGACAGCAACTTTTGCTCCTGCCTCGCCATAACCTTTCGCCACCGCCTGGAATATTCCGGAAGATGCCCCGGTTATAACCGCAACCTTCCCCGTAAAATTATAGGAAACATCCTTGAAAACTTTCATAAGCAACCTCCCGCAAGAATGAACACCGCCAACTATCCCGCTAAAAAATCTCACATTCAGCTTCATACATAATTGGGTAAAAGATACTATATCCTCTTGTGATGAGCAACAAAGAGGATAAAGAAATTACCGAAAATGTGCATTTTTAGAAAAAATTCCTTGACAGTATAATAGATTACACAGATATTTAGTATAACCTATTACACACCGGGGCATAGTACTCTATGAGTATGGTTATCCGGGGTAATCATTATTTTTTTTACTATCATGAGAGCCTTTTGCAAAAGTCGTTTTACTATTGAAAAATGGGAAACATTTTTGCTCAAACCCCCTAACCCTCTGTCCCTTTCCCCCGTTCCGGGGGCAAGGGAAGTCGATGCTTCACAGTCTTTGCTGCTTCGCAGGCACGATAAAGATGTGTCCTGCCCTCATCTGGGGGAAGGATGTCCGTAGGACAGAAAGGGGGCTGCTTCTAAAATATGGACTTTTGCAAAAGGCTCATGATTAACAAGTTTGAAGTTCGACAGGGAGCCATTATATCAAATCGGTTTTCAAAACAGGGAAGGAAAAACAATGTCTAAGACCCTTACCGACCGGCAAAATGCGATTCTATCTTTCATCAAAGAATTTGCAATGAACAGGGGATATCCGCCTACAATTCCCGAGATTCAAAAGGAATTTGGAATCAAATCACCGAACGGAGTGAACAACCATCTCAAAGCGCTCACACGGAAAGGATATATCATCCGTGATTCCTCACGGGCGCGGGCTCTTGAAATCGTAGGCCGTCATGAGGGCATACCTCTGCTTGGAAGAGTTGCCGCCGGCGCTCCCCTTCTTGCAGAAGAAAATTTCGAGGGGTATTTCAATCTGCCGGAAATGTACAACTCAAGCGGTGTATTTGCTCTCAAGGTCAAAGGCAGCAGCATGCTGAATGCCGGGATTTTCGACGGTGATTTTGTTATTGTCAAGATGCAGCCGACAGTCGAACAGGGAGAAATCGGGGTTGCTCTTATCAACGGGGAAGCGACAGTAAAAAGAATCTTTCTCGATGGCAACATTATCCGTCTTGTTCCGGAAAATGAAGCCATGATGCCGATTACCGTGATGCGTAACGATCCGGATTTCAGCATCGCAGGCAAAGTTATCGGCGTGGTGCGGCGGCTGTAATTGAAAATCACTGTTGATGACTGGTACGGCGCCTGCACCGAAGCAGCGGCGGTTATTGAAACAAAGATTCCCGAGGTATATCGGTCGAGAACCTTTTCAGGAATTATCGGCGACATCAAAGCTCTCAGCCCGAAAAAAGCACAGTCGCTCATAGCCCGTAAAAAGGGACTGGGGCATCAATATGCATGGCTCTATCTCACCCGTGGAATAGATCATGGACAGGGGTATCAGGCATGCGCTTCGGAGGCGCTGGGCTTTGTGCTTGGGGGGAAAAAGGATGAAATCTTCGGGGGAAGAATTCTCGATGTAGGGTGCGCGGTAGGAGTTACCGCCGGGATACTGTCCCTTCCGCGGGTAACCGGATTCGACCTTTTTCCTGACCTTCTCCGGGCTGCAAAGCTCATCGATTCGATAACCGGGGCACGGCATGATTATGTTACGGCAGATATGACCGCCAACTGGCCGTTTGCCTGTATGTTCGAGACCGTTGTATGCGGATTGGTATGCCATCATCTCAAAAGAAAGCCGGACATACTCACATTTTTCTCAAACGCGAACCGGGTGCTCCGGACGGGTGGGTTCCTGGTTATCACGCTTCCTTCAGGTTCGATTACATTCGTCAGCCAGCTGGAAAATCTTATCCGTGAGCTTGAAACGTTCGGATTTTACCCTGAAAATGAACTTTCCGGGGTTGTGCTCTCCACCGACCACCCTCATTCACTTTTCTGGATGTTTACCCTCGTTTTCAAAAAAATCGGGACAGTAGACGAATCCGCTGTTATGCCTCCTGAAATCGATTTTGCCGAATTCCGCACACCGGTCAGCCGCGAAGAAAAAGGGATACAGGCCAGATCTTCGGCTTCGAAAAACCGTCAGGTCAGACATCAATTGTTCCGTTTTCTTAATCTCCCTGCGTTTAAAAGGAATTGCGGAGAAAAAACTCTTATATTCGAAACGATGAACGGACTCCGTAAGGAATCCTGCAAATAACTATCGCCAAAGATAAAATGAAAGCGGCACACCTGCCTCGCCGGGAGAATAAATAAAAATTTCTTGACACATTAAAAGTCGTGTGAAAAACACATTATTGAGTGAAATTCCCGCTTCTTCTAAACTCACCTCTTGGTCTCCTCTCTATACTAGAGAGGAGATACCTCATTGCGAGCCTTATTGTATCTTGACCCCCCAAAAGGAATGGACAGGGGGTAGGGGGTGAGTTTCCGGTGAAAAAGAAAATCGAGACTTTTTCACAGACCTTTTAATTCCCCAGATTATTGTTCGATTCCTATAGTATGCCCGACCGGTAACGTTCTTCTCTCTGGGACAGGCCCCGCCGAATTTGAAAGAGGAAGCCTCAAGCGTGATGGATGTTTATATGCATTTCGGTTGAGGCTTTTTTCGTTAATGGCCCCGATCTCAAACAAATCAAAAAAAACATATAGTGAAAAAAAGATGAGACTCTATTTGTGGGTTACATGGGGATTGGCAATGATTATTTATATGCGGCCGGTCACTCTGGTTTTTTGTTGAAACATTCGTCTGTGAAGTCAAAAGGCCGGGCACCCGGTAAGACACATGATTGCCGGTATGTAATGCTTTCAAACGAATCTGAAAAAAAATCAAGATAACTTAATTGGCAAACAATGGCAGATGAGTTATCTTGAACCATTGATATTAAAGACTTGTATAACAATAAGGAATGATATGATGAAAAAGGACGGCCTTGATAAAACGTGGTTCTATAAAATTATTACTACCTTCATACCCAACGATGAGTTGGAAGCAGATGGTACTCCAGATGAGATGATTCAGCTAACTGCCCAGAAAGCTTTCGGAATCAGTGCGGGGCTGGGTATGATTCCAGGCCCAGTTGGAATTGTGGCAATCCTCCCAGAACTGACTATGTTGACCAAAATTCAAATCGAACTTATTTACAAAATAGCAAAATTTTATAAAAAAGAACAACAGCTCAATTATACATTAATATCATTAATCTTTGGAAACTCATTGGGAGTAGCTATCGGAAGCGACTTTGTAAAAAAAGTCGGTCCCAGAATTGTTATTAAAGCAATGACCAATAAGGTTGTAATGGAAATAGCTGAGAAATTGGGAATAAAAATAGGTTTTAGTGCTTCTGCAAAAGCCGCGGGTCGGTGGCTGCCATTTGTAACTGCTCCGGTATTTGGATATTTTTCGATGAAAATGACTGAGAAAATTGGCAAAGAAGCCGACAAGCTTTTTGCATCTGATTTAGAAATCGAAGTGGCCACTACATGTAATAACGGGCATGATATGCCAGTAGAATCAAATTTTTGCCCTGTTTGCGGTGTGCAGGTTGTAAATGATTAGGAGAATGTCGAGGCTAAAAGGTAATTTTAAATAAAAACCGCTTATCTATTTGACGCAGCAAATGTTAAAAAATGAGCAGATAAAGACGCCCTCACCCCATGTCCCCTCTCCCGTGAACGGGCGAGGGGAAAACCCTGTTATATTTTATAATCCATTCTCTTTCATGCAGATATGGGTCTCCCCCTCTCTTTCACCGGGTCCCCGCTTTTGTGAAACAAAAATGGGGTGGTAGAAGGGGATCAAGGGGTGAGTTAAAAACGTCCTGTTTAATCTCGATAAGCGTTTTTTTTTATTCCTCTTTCGAAGAATAATTCATCCGGTCAGACCATATGCTTGATCCAATCATAAGCTCATGATGCTTTTCCGCCTTCCATAGAACTCGTCTCCACTATCAAGCCATCCTGCTAAAGATTATTTATCCTTTTCACCTCCTGCGGGAGGGATTATATTAACGTTATGGGAAAAATAGAATTGCCTGAATTCAATTACTGTCCAATATGCGGAAAACCGGTCAGAGTGGTTCACTGTGAGGGAAGACACCGGCCGGTATGCGTATCGTGCGGACATATCATATATGTGAATCCATATCCTGCTGCGGCTCTTGTGGTGCTCGATTCCAAAAGAGTTCTGCTCACCCTGCGGAAATTCGAACCGCATCGTGGTGAGTGGTGTCTTCCGGGAGGTTTTCTGGAATGGGGCGAATCTCCGGAAGAGGGCGCAAAACGGGAGCTTTTGGAAGAAACCGGAATAATTGCGGGTACTATTTCCATTATCGGCGCATATGACAGTATAACCGGTTTAAGACGTCATGTTCTCCTCCTTGCCTACCGTGTGCATGACTGGCAGGGTGAGCTGACGGCGGGAGACGATGCGGAAGAAGTTTGCTGGTTCGAGTTAGGAAAGACCCCGCCTCTTGCTTTTCCTGTGCACGAAAACATCCTTTCAGCCGTGGTGAAAGCCGGTAGCCAGATATGAGAATTCTATCGATTGATTACGGCGAGCGGAGAACCGGACTCGCCATTACCGATGAACTGGGGATTACCGCGCAGGGATTGGATACTATTATCGCTTCCTCGGAAGAAGATGTCTTCAGGAAGGTTGTTGAGATTGTGCGGAAGTACGAAGCCGGGAAAATTCTTCTCGGCCTCCCGCTCAACATGAACGGCAGCGAAAGCGAAAAGAGCGAAAAAGTTCGCGCGTTCGGGAAAGCTCTTGAGGTGGAGACCTCTCTTCCGGTAGTATACTGGGATGAGCGCATGACTTCCATGCAGGCCAAGCGGGTTATGGCTGAAATGGAAGTGAAAAGCTATGGAAAAAAACACCTTCTGGACCGTATTTCCGCAACACTCATGCTGCAGGAATATATGAAAACCTTTTAATGAAACTCCGGACTAAAAGGATGGGAAAAACAGTTGTTTCGGCGGTTCTGTCTCTGGCGATTGCAAGCATCGCAGCGTGCCTGTTTTTCCTTTATGTAAGCGGACCTGCCGGTACCGCAAAGGGAACGGTGATACAAATCAGCACGGGGATGACTTCAGCCGAAATAGCCGGTATGCTGAAAAAGAAGGGGCTTATCAAGAGCGCCTTTTTCTTTCGAACTGTTGCTCACCTGCGGGGTTATGATACGAAAATCAGAGCCGGTACGTATACTCTCCCGAAAAAAATGGGGACTTCCGAACTGGCTTATTACCTTGTCACCACAATTCCGGTTCCTCCCGATATAAAAATAACTGTTATCGAGGGGCTGACAATCAAAGAAACCGCTTCAATTTTTTTCAGGAAAGCCAAAGTAGATTCCGTGCTTTTCGTATTTTACGCCCAGCGAAAAGCCACAGCCGACAGTCTCGGTATTGACAACGCAACGCTCGAGGGTTACCTTTACCCTGACACCTACTATATCCGTGAGGGGGCCAGGCCGATGGAGGTAATCGATAAGATGGTGAGCCGGTTCCGTCAGGTCTTTGCGGATTCTTTGAAAGAACGCTTCGCAAGCTTTGGTTTCACGGTGAACCAGACAATAACCCTGGCTTCGATTATTGAAGTCGAGGCTGCCTGTGATGAAGAACGGCCGATCATTTCCGCAATCTTTCACCGGCGATTGAAGATGGGGATGCCCCTGCAGGCCAATCCGACAGTGCAGTATGCTCTCGGAACGAAGAGGAGAGTATATAACGGTGATCTGACAGTGGAATCGCCCTATAACACATACCTTCATAAAGGGCTTCCGCCGGGACCTGTTGCCAGCCCCGGTATGAAATCGGTTTTTGCCGCGTTATACCCGGCTGAAACGAACTATCTTTACTTTGTGGCCGACAATGAAGGAAAACACTTTTTTTCCAAAACTCTGAAAGAGCACCAAACCGCGGTTTCGCGATATAAAGTTCTGAGAAAGCAATTGGATCCACAGATTCAATCTCGGAGGAACGTTCCATGAAAAAAGTACTGATTGTTTCAGTGCTGCTTCTGTTTTCGGCGCTGGCTCTCTCATCGGCACAGAGTATCCGGGTCAAGAAGAAGGCTCAGGCTTCTATTCCGGAAAAGTACATTGTCAAAAAGGGCGATACCCTTTGGGATATTTCCAGAATGCAGCTTGGCGATCCTTTTGTCTGGCCGGAAGTGTGGAAGAAAAATCAATTTATCAAGAACCCTCATTGGATTTATCCCGGACAGGTGCTTTTGTTCGGTTCGAAAGCTGAAACTGCTGCGAAAAAGGTCATCCCGCCGGAAGCGATTCCACCTCCTGCTCCCGAAGCAGAAGCTGAAATTGAAGAACCCCCGGTCCAGCCGGATACCACTTCCGAAGTTACGGAAAAACGCACTGTCGATAAAAATGTCATCCGGGTACTCAGGGAACCCCGTCAGGTGTTTACCGAAAAGAATTTCATGCGCACCGGATTCATCGCCAAACAATCTGAACTTTCTCACACAAAGATTATCAAAATAGAGAACGAGAAAGACACAGCCATCCGTTATGACAACCTGGTTATCGATACCGGCGTGCAAAATAAAACCGGCGAGGGGGATATTTTTGCGGTTATCGCGATGGGCGACCGGGTGAAACATCCGGACACAGGGCTGAATTACGGATTTGTGGTTCGAATCAAAGGTGTGCTCAAGGTGATATCGGTCGGAGACCAACAATCCCGCTGCACAGTTCTGGATAATTTCGATCCGCTTGAGGCAGGCGATATTGTCATGCCCTACAAGTTTTCCAGCGGCCCGCTTTTCGATGCCTGGGTCATTCCCGAAATTTCAATCCGCGGGGTCATACTCGCCATCAATGACCGGATGCTGAGCATTCATATCAATGATATCCTCTACATCGACAAAGGCGACCGGGACGGTGTCCGGGCCGGTGATGTTTTTGATATCTACCAGCGGAAAAGCAATCTGAGCGACACCGGACACCTTCAATCCCTCGGACAGCTGGAAGCGGTCAGTGTCATGCCGGGCGAGACAGCGGTAATCGTTACCTCGCTGAAAGGCGAGAAAATCGCTATCGGCGACTGGGTAAAACTTTCGGCGCGGTGCCGGTTTGTGGAATAACAAGCTTTAGATCACGCTCCTTGCTCCTCTGTATTCTAAAAAGAAGGGCGTTTTCCGGCATGGGCTACTTTGTTAATAAAAATACATTTGAATGATGAGCTCATTGCAAAAGTCTGTATTTGAAGGCAGCCCCTTTTCTGTCCTACGGACATCCTTCCCCCGAAGGGGGCAGGAAAATACTGTGGAGCAACAAGTTCCCTTGCCCCCTTTGGGGGAAAGGGATTGAGGGCTAGTGGGCTGAAGTAATAAAACTTATCATTTTTTTCGTTTCCAAAACGACTTTTGCAATTAGCTCTGATGTATAGTGTTTTTCCCTCTTTTGAGTGCAAGAGAGAGGATTATAAGCTGAGTTTGTCTTTGTAACTTTATGATCAGGAGCCTCTTCTGAATTTTTCTATAGATCTCAATTCCCTCAATCCTCCACAGCGTGAAGCAGTAGAGCATGGGGATGGTCCCACCCTGGTGCTTGCGGGCGCGGGAAGCGGGAAGACCCGCGTTCTGACCCATAAAATTGCCTGGCTGGTTCATCAGGGGATAAAACCCTGGCAGATTCTGGCGGTCACATTCACCAACAAAGCTGCCCGTGAGATGGCGTCACGGGTGGAAACACTGCTCGACATCCCGGTGCAGGGTTTGTGGATCGGCACTTTTCACGGTATCTGCGTCCGCATACTCCGAAGGGAAGCCGACCGCTGGGGATTCCACCGTGATTTCACCATCTACGACCGTGACGACCAACTGTCCATGGCGAGGAAAGTCCTCCGTGAGATGGGAGTGACAAAGGATCGCCTCTCACCGCAGAAGATTATCGGCATTATCGGGAAAGCAAAAAACGACGGGTTCTCGCCGGATGATCTGGATAATGTCATCTCCGGCCCTGACGCTCCGGTGATCATCAAAGCATTCCGTCGCTATAAGGAGCTGATGGAAGCTTCGGGAGCTTTCGATTTCGACGATCTGCTTCTCAAACCGGTGGAAATGTTCAGCCGCTATCCGGAATCTCTTGCCGAATGGCAGAGCAGATTCACTCATGTACTGGTCGATGAATATCAGGATACCAACCGTACACAGTATCTGCTCATGAAAATGCTTTCGGAGAAATCCGGCAACATCACTGTGGTCGGTGATGACGACCAGTCCATTTACAGCTGGCGCGGCGCGAATGTAAAGAATATCCTCGACTTCGAACATGATTTCAAGAATGTGAAAACCGTACGGCTCGAAGAGAACTACCGCTCGACCTCCTGTATACTAAAGTCCGCAAATGCAATAGTGAAGAATAACCTTCACCGGATGCCCAAGGAGCTCTGGACAAGCCGCACCGGTGGGGAAAAAGTCCATCTTCTGGAGTGTTACAACGACCGTGACGAAGCGGAACGGGTAATTTCCTCGATCGAACGCGAGACAAAAGATTCCGGGCTGAACCCTGGGGATTTTGCCATCCTCTACCGTACCAACGCACAATCCCGTTCATTCGAGGATGTGATTCGGCGAAGGGGAATGAAATATGTAATAGTCGGCGGAACCCGTTTTTACGAGCGCAGGGAGATCAAGGATATCCTCGCCTATCTTCGTCTTCTCGTCAATCCGGGAGATACGGTGAGTTTTGCACGGGCGGTCGCGAATCCGAAACGCGGGATCGGCGCAAAATCCATCGAAAACATCGAGCAGTATGCTCTCGACCATACCATTCCGATTATGGAATCGCTGAACTTCGCGGGGGAATATCTGTCCGGCGCAACGTTAAAAAAGGCAGATGAGTTTCGTGAGTTGCTGGCCGCTCTTTCCGGGATGCTTGCTGAAAGCGGCCTTGATGAAATAGTCACGACTCTGATCGAAAAAACCGGCTACCTGGATTTTCTGGAAAGCGAAGAGCCTGTTACATTTGATGACCGGGCGGCGAATATCGATGAACTTGCAACCGCCCTTGCGGAATTTTCGGAACGGGAAGAAGAAAACGATCTCAATGCTTTTCTTGCGGAGGTATCGCTTGTCAGCGATGTGGATACATGGGAGGATGAAAAAGATGCGCTGACCCTGATGACCCTTCATGCCGCAAAAGGGCTGGAGTTCCCCTCCGTGTATATCGTCGGTGTGGAAAACGGGCTGTTCCCTCTCCCTCAAACCATGGAAGATCCTGCATCTCTGGAAGAAGAGCGCCGTCTCTTTTATGTCGGCATCACGCGGGCCAGAGATATCCTTCATATCAGTTTCGCTCAAATTCGCCCACGGTTCGGTTCGTACAGCGGTGGAGCTTCCCTTTTCATCAGGGAATTGCCTCTCGATGTACTGGATATTGTTAAACCGAAAGAAGCTGAGCATGCGCAGCGGCCTTTCTCCTCGAAACCCATTCCTCAAAAGCCCCTTGAATTCGAGGATTACCCGCAGACTCCCGAACAGCCTGCAGCGTTCAGGTTCAAAGCGGGAGAATGGGTACGGCATCCTCTTTTCGGCCGCGGGAAGATTACCGGTATAACAGGGGCAGGCGAAAATGTTACTCTCGCTATCCAGTTTGGCGCAAAGGAAATAAAGATAATGCCGAAATTTGCGAAGCTGAAAAAGGGGTAATACCTGTTTGTTCGTTTCTTCCAGATATAAATAAAAGACAAAATTCGTGTCGAAAAATCTGTTACTGACCCGTATTACCCATATTAAACCAAAACAATGCTTGATAAATATTCCATAACTTATTATTATACAACAAATAACAATAGTTTGTGACGGATATTTGAGGAATGAAGATTGAATTTCGATGTGCATAGGTAAAATCTTACGGCGGACTGCTTGTATATCGAAACCTTGATGATACTCTCAGATTATTCGGCTCCGTCTCTGCTAATTATAAAGAAGATAGTACAGGGCATAATATCCAACATGCTATGCCCCCTCTCCTGCGTTTATTAATATACAGCCGACTTGCGGGTTATGAAGACGTAAACGATGCAGAGTAATTATCCGTTGATACTGGCTCGGATTAAACGATTGCGATACTGTTATGAGTAAAATACTTTCTCCCTGATACGCATCAATAGAGAGATGTCTCTCATCAGTACGTTTTATCATTTATACCATAAATATTCTGTAAAAATGTAACGGCCAGCATGTAAAAATGCTTGTAGAAGAACTTGAAAGTGATAATATTGATTCATCAATAGATTTATAATGAACTTTGGCTACTCATGATTCTGTTATGGGAAATAAGGCTTAGTACTTATGATTTTTATTTGGCGATGAATCACTGGTTATCGAGCTTAGGCATTTTTAAAGGGGGCTCATATGAAGGAACCATTTGCTCAGTGGAAAGAAGGTTATAAAATAGGCATAGCTGAAGTTGATGAGCAGCACATGAGCATGGTTAAACTTATTAATGATTTATATATTGGACTTACATTAAATGCAAAAAAAGACAGAACCGAACCTTTTAAAACTGCAATCAAAGAAGCTATTGAATATGTAAAAAAACATTTTAATACTGAAGAAAAATATATGATTCAGTATAAATATCCCGGATTAAAAGAACAAAAAAAAATGCATAAAGACTTCGTTTTAGAATTGGTAAGTATTTATAAATGTTATGAGTATAATAATGAAAATGCGCCAGTTGACTTATTGATATTCTTAAAGAATTGGTTATTGGAACATATAGCAGTTGAAGATAAAAAAATCGGTCAATTTATTCAACTGAGCAATTCTGAAAAATAAAATATCTTACTAATTACTTTCTTTTGACATATCATTCTGAACGGCAACCTTAAATCTACGATTGTCCCTACGATTCACAGTGGGTAACAGCACCCACTCCATAGTGTCTTGTATTTCTATGAAAATTATTGGGTATTGTTTTGGGAATGAATAATAAGGAATGCTGATTGAGTTTTAACGGACTCGAACACCCAAAGCAATTAAATAAAGACATTTGAGGAGTTATGCAAAATTGAATATATTATACTACATATCGGAACCAATTTATAGGCCTTGTAACAAAATTTATTGAATGAAATCATCTCTGCATATAAACTTACTGTTCTGCTTCAGACGGAAATGGAGTTTTCCTCAGCGTGAAGTAGTTGTATACTAAGCCAGGGAGGAGACGCCATGAGGAAAGTCCGGAAGAACTACAGTGCTGAAGAAAAAGTAGCGCT
>JBAYHX010000026.1:0-15571 GCA_041665965.1 Candidatus Latescibacterota bacterium | reverse complement strand
CTTATGCATTATCACATTCTTTGTCAGAGAAACCTATATACGCCATTCATAAATCTGCTTCATTCTACTTATTCTCAGCTGGATTTCCGGCGTTAATACCGTTTTTCTCCATAGGGAAATTTCCCCTTATTTACCGAGAAATAGGGGGTTATCTTCGCTTCAAATATAAAGTGTTGAATCCCCGCCTCATAGCGCTGTCATTATCTGATCGTTAATATATACCACTTATATCGTCTGTCATTTTGACGACCGGTGATTTACATCATTATTCAGGATACTCTTGAAATAACTGTCCCCAGGGGCTTTCCTTAATCCATTTGTCTACTGTGGATTTTCCCCGGAGAGGATACCAGTAGTGATCGTGATAAAACTCGCTCGCGAAAATAAAAATATTCACCAGCGGTGTATGGAAAAGGAGTTTCTGAAATATCCTGAGAGGTGAACGCCAGAGAAGCATCCCCGTTCCGGTTCCAAAGTTGACCCCCACTTTGAAATTCCAGCGTTCTTCTGCAGCCTCCGGCATACCGACTATTTCGATATTTCGAGGATCACCCTGCCCTAAACCAAGCTCTGAGGCCCGTGCGATATAACGGATGCCAAGAGGGTCAAATCCCATCATCTGAGCAGCTACAGCATCAATGGCTACCTGGTCGGATGAGGCAAGAATAACATTTTTACAGTGCGGTATCAGTGTACGGGGACCCGCCCCGCTTCCAGCGGTTGTGCCGTCCATGGTACTGAAAATACCCGTGTGGATTTCTTTTTGTATGGATAGAAGATCAACCAGAGTATCATGAATCCATGTATGCGTGTAGTGACGGTGGATATTGAGAAGACCTCCAAACGCATTTTTCATCGCTCCTGTAGTCACCGTATACGAATGAGTTTTGACAGTAGGCAGATGGACAATATTCTTTCCGATAAAAAAATCCGGAATATATATTCCCTCGGGAAATATTTTGTCAAGTACGAGCATTTCCGCCCTGGGATTATAACGCACCCATTTCATGTCTTCATCCTTGAAATTATATTTTACCGGGATGTCATATTTCCTGAGCACCGGTCCGAACCGGTTATACTTGTCCCCCATATCGGCGATAGTGACTACAGTTTTATTGTGCACACTGACCAGATCATCGAATCCCATGCTCTTGAGTGCAAGGATGGTTCCCTCGAGCTGCCAGGGGGTAGTGTTGGATGAGGGGAAAAGAAGGTGCCAGCTGATATTGTCTTTAATGATGGTCTTGGCAGAATGGTCAAGAGCCATGTCAATGCCTGCGAGTTCGCAGAGACGGCAGTAGTCTTTCAAAACGGTTTCGGGTGTTGTTTTCAGCACAGCAACTTTTGATGGTCTTATTCCCATTTCTGGTCCTCAATTTTCTTCTTGTGTTTATCGTCCGGACTCACCTGGTGTCATGAGCGGCAGTCGGGTGGAACACCCGTTTATCGCTTTTTTATCGTCATATAGAGGGAGGAATACTATTAACGTAAATGTAATACCGTTCATTTAGCCCAAACTGCACTTCGACAAGCTCAGTGCCCGCTGGTTGAGCCTGTCGAAACCAGCCTTACGTGAACAGTATTTAACGTAAATGTAATTCTTTAAGAGCTCTGAAAAGTAACTTTATTTGTTTCCAGGACATGGTTTTCATATGATTCCGCAAAAAGTAGAAGACTGTACCGGGATCACGTTGAATTTTTCTGGAAATTCTTTTCGATTCATTTGCTAAATCGGAGTATGACTTTGTCCACGGCAATTTAACCCATGGCCATGGACCGTCAATTGTCCAATCACCCTGAAGCGAACAATTTTTTTTCGCATCTTCATACACTTTAGTGCTGGGCAAAGGATAAAGGACAGGAATAAATCCAACTACGGGCTTTGTCTTTAAGAGAAAGGATATTGTTTCATCAAGTGTTTCTTTTGTTTCACCCGGCATACCGATCATTATTTCACCATAGCAGCCGATACCTGCTTTTTTAGTAAGTTTAACTGCATTGATATTCATTTCAACCGTAGTTTTTTTATTCATGCTGTCAAGCATTTTCTGCGAACCCGATTCAAACCCATAAATAATCTGTATAACACCGGCTTCCTTGAGTTTTCTTAATATTTCCTCATCAATGGAATTGACGCGACTCCTTATTTTTATTTCAAATTTATAGTTGCTCTTGGACAAATACTCCGCTATTTCCAGACACCGTTTTTTATTCGCAGTAAAAGCATCATCCTGTATATGAATTGCTGTGATCCCTCTCCTTTTAAAATCTTCAAATTCCTCTATTAAGTGCCCGGTACTGCGAAATCTGTACTTTTTTTCCACTTTAAAGCAAAAGTTGCAACTATACGGGCAGCCTCTGCTTGTTATCATCATATCCATTTTCCCGCGTGCTGCCATATTCCAATACATTCCCCTGCTATAGTACCTGTCCAGATAACTTCTGTCTGTTTGAGGCAAGTCGTTCAGGTCATCTATATAATCTCTTTCATTTTTCACTATCTTGCCGTCAGTACGGTAAACAAGACCGGGTACTTCTGTTTCCGAACATTTCCCCGATATCATTTTTGCCAACGAAACTATCGATCGGTCACACTCTCCCTGCATCGCGTAATCAAATTGAGGCATCTTTTCCAATGTCCATTCCGGCCATACTGTAGGGTGAGCGCCTCCCGCAACCATAGCGGCATCAGGTATATACTTCCTCAATCTCTGTGTATTTTTATGGAAAGTTGCCACATAGGGTGTATAGCAGGTAAAGCCGACCAATTCAGGCTTAAAATTCCCAATTTCCCGGAAATAATTATCCATATTGGAAAATAAAGCAGCGTAATCGAAAATTGTTACTTCGAATCCATGTAACGTTAAATTCGTGGCGAGATTACACAAATGGAGAGGAGGGTAATAGCCGGTTTGCCTGCCTTGAAATGTGTCATACGAAACTAAAGCTATTTTCATACATTTCCCCTTCGTTCGATTTCACCGCTAACGCGTAGACAAATACCCTTCTTAACCGGTATGACTCCATTCCGGATTCAATAATTAATATACGCTCTCTTGCAGAAATGTATAAAATATCATCTAAAGAACATATTTCCCCATATAAAAATCGTTTAACCGTTCGTATTTCCCATAAAAAAAGATTATATTGAATCGATATTTGCCGGAAGCCCAATTCTTCACTATACTTTAACAAGTAATAATTAAACGAATTTATCAATGATTTCAAACAAGAATATTTCTCTCAAATAGACCGGCTGAAAAATTCTGGATTATAGAATTATTCCGGCAGCCTTTCCTTGACAGGAATCAATCCCATATGAAGCGGTTTTTTAGAATTGTCTGCGGTATTTTATTTCTTATCCTTGGTGTAATCGGCCTTTTCCTTCCGGTCCTTCAGGGGATACTTTTTATTATCATCGGGCTCCTTATCCTGGCCCCGGAAAGCAAAACGATTCAGCGCCTCCTTGCCTGGCTTCATATGAAATATCCCGCTGTATTTAACAAAGCCGAACAGATAAAACAAAGGTTCTTTCGAAGAAAAGAACCGCAGGACCATCCGGACAAATGACCTTTTGAAAATTGATTCGATATCTTTTATCAGTTGAAAGAAACAGCTATCGAAACAGGGGGAGACAATTCATGCTCGACCGGAATAAAACGATGCTTATCGTAACCGATGTACAGGGTAAGTTGGCCAGTATTATGCACGAACGGGATGAACTCTACCACTCACTGGAGATATTGATCGAAGGAGCGAAAGTGCTGAATCTGCCCATTCTTTGGGTAGAACAGTATCCGCAGGGGCTTGGTCCGACAGTCCCGGAAATAGCGGCGCATTTAAAGGGACTCGAACCTTACCCCAAGAAAACTTTTTCCCTGCTCCGTGATCCTTTCATTCTCAAAGCATTCAAGGAAATCAACAGACCTCAGGTGATTTTGTCCGGGATCGAAACCCATGTCTGCATCTATCAAACTTCCCTTGACCTTTTGAATATGGACGTAGAAACTCATATTCCGGAGGATGCGGTGTCATCCCGCACTTTTACGAACAAACGTATCGGCCTTGAAAAAATCGTCCGCGCCGGTGGTCACTCAACAAGCGTGGAAACATCCCTGTTTGAACTGCTAGGAGTCGGCGAAGGAGAGGAATTCAGAAAGATCATCAGGCTGGTTAAATAGATCCATTTATACAAATACAGTAATAGATGTTCTATGAAAGATGCCAAAATACATTGGCAGGTCATATCGATCCGGGTTTGGTTCAAAGTATAAATGGTTTATCATTCCCAGGAGCGAATCTGGGTAAGGTTCGCAAAGAGTTCATCTTCACTTTTCGAGTTAATAAGCCGCATTCTCGCTTCTTCATCGGAAACAGCGTGTGAAATGGTGGAAAGAGCGGCTATATGCCCCTGGACATCATGAAGGGGTGAAATAATAAGAAAAATAAGCTTGACCGGCTGTCCATCAACAGAATTGTATTCAATACCTTCGCTGAGAAGCATTACCGCAATTGCAATTTTCTGCACCTTGTCGCTGCGGCAATGAGGCACGGCAATGCCAAGGCCGATACCGGTCGAAAGTTTACTTTCACGGTCAATAATTGCGGAGAGTATGCTTTCACAATCGCTTATCGCAAATGCTTTGCAAGCGGCCATTATAATTCGGCTCAACACCTCTTCTTTATCCAAATGCTCATCTGTAACGATTATCGCTTCTTTTTTTAGATTTTCAAACATTTATATGCCTTTTCTATTTTTCGGTATTCTCTTTTCTCAATGACTTTTTAATAATTCATATATCTCTTCGGCTTTTTCTGCTTTCAAAATATTGTTCCGAATAGCGGAATTTTTTAAAAGCAGGGCTATTCGGGCAAGAACACTCAAGTATTCACGGTGCGAGCCTTCCGGTGCAGCGATCATGATGATGATACGTACCGGCAAATCATCGAAAGCTTCATAATCGATGCCTTCTTTGATCACACCCACAGCCACGGTCATATCTGTTACACTTTTCAAACGCACATGAGGAATGGCAATTCCCAAACCGATGCTGGTACTCATAATCTTTTCACGTTCGAAGACAGCCTTTTCCAGTTCTTCACTATCCTTGATGGTATCAGAGGTAGAAATCAACCGGCAAAGTTCCTGGAGAACATCACTTTTGGGCCCCGGTTGAAGTATCTTGATCCGTTCCAAAGATAAGAGATTGAATACTTTGATCATAATAACCTCTGTCAATTATAAAGTTGGGGCAGTTCTATTCTTTTGGATAAAGCCAGTTGAATTTTCCCAGATGCCATAAAAAAGAACGTTATGAATTTTACGACTGATTTGTATTAATCAATATGGTGAAGAATAACCTGCAACTCAAGTAAAAAGATTTCATCCATTTACAATTATTATCTCTTAATTTTTTCTGTTCCGGATAAAAAAAACCCGCAATTACCATCAGGCAAAGCGGGAATTTTTTATAAAAACCGTTTTACTGAGCGGAAATGGCGTTGACAGGACATTCATCCACACAGGTTCCGCAGTCAATGCAAAGTTCGGCATCAATAACAAATTTTCCATCACCCTCTGAAATCGCCTCGGAGGGACAAACTCCACTGCATGTACCACAGGCGATGCATTCATCGGATATCACGTGAGACATAATTACTCCCTTAAAACGGTGTGAACTGTGTAATTATTAAAAGGTTTGAAAATTTACTAGTTAACGGGGAAAAAAACAAGTAAAAAGTTGTCAATTTTTCACACAGTAATAATTTCAACTTTTCTGCATTCTTCAATGATACATTCGAAAATCCGCTGAACCGAACTGTTATCAAGCGGACCTTTGTTCTGTTCCTTGATATTTGCAAGAACAGTTTTCTCGCGTTCCGGGTTATAAATTTTCAATCCTTCTGCAATCTTTATTTTTCCGATTGCCATAGCGCATTTCGCACGCTCATCAAGTAGTTCCAAAAGCTGAATATCGATTTCATCGATTCGTTTTCGCCAGCCAGCGATTTCATCCATTCTTAAGCTCCTCGGGAAATAAGTTCTGCTATCTTTTTAAAATCAAATTCAAACGTATCGGGTTGACAGAAGCGCATCCTCATCGATAAACCGCTTTCAATGAGACGGTACGAAAACCGTACACCCGATAAGATAGCAAACAATCTCTTTCCATGAAACGAGAAAAATAGTTTCGGATATTTTTCGCGGATCGATTCAGTCCGCCCGCAGGAACCGTATCGGATACAACCGGCCTTAACCGGCTTTCCCCAAAGGTTTTGTGAGCGTACCGACAAACTGGCCTACCTCTTTTTCAAATCCGGATTTGTCGCCATTCTCCCCGATGCGGCGTACAATCGAACTGCCCACAATGACGCCGTCAGCATACCGGGCAATTTCGATCACATGCTCCGGCCGTGAAATTCCGAATCCAACCGCCACAGGCGTGTCGGTCATCTTTCGGATCCGCGCAACCATATCGGGAATGCTTTCGCCGATTCGGTCACGTTCGCCGGTTACCCCCATCTGGGAAACATAATAAATAAAACCGGTGGCATACTGAGAAATGAGTTTCAACCGTTCATCAGGGGTAACCGGAGAAACCAGAAATACTGTTGATAACCCTTTCGCATCCATGAGAAGTTTATATTTTCCGGCCTCCTCGGGCGGCAGGTCGAGAATGAGCGCTCCATCAAGGCCGCTCTTTTCCGCCTCCAGAACAAACTGTTCCAGGCCGTACGAGAGAATCGAGTTATAGTAGGCAAAAAATATAATCGGGATTTCCGAATCCTTGCGGATTTCCCGTACTGCATCGAGAATCTGCCGTATTCCTATCGGATTTCGGAGAGCACGCATGGCGGCTTCCTGATTCACCGGGCCATCCGCTATCGGATCGGAAAAGGGAACTCCCAATTCTATGCAATCCACTCCCTGCTTCTCAAATTCCCTTACCAGCCTCACCGTGGAATCGAGTGAAGGGTCACCGGCAGTAATGTAGGCAATAAAAGCTTTTCGTTCAAGCTTTTTCAGCTCAACAAATTTTTTTTCAAGTCTATTCATAGAACGAGCCTTTACTTGGATATCGTTTATTCGGGTAAGATGAAAATTATAATTTATGTAATATATTGTGGTTTGGCGTATTGTTTTTATACATTTATAATACATTGCTTTATAATACAATAGAAGCATCCAATCGTACTCTGTAAATTAGACAGGATGCAGTAATTCTGAATGCTTCTACAGCTCAGAATTTGATATTTTCTATTGCAGTATTGACATCTTTATCACCCCGTCCGCTGAGATTGATAATGATGACCTGATCCTGATTCATCACAGGAGCGGCTTTGAGTGCATAGGCTACCGCATGAGCGCTTTCCAGCGCGGGGATGATCCCCTCTGTTTCAGAAAGGATACGGAAGGCGTCGAGACATTCCTCATCGGTTGCTGAGGTATATTCCGCGCGTTTGAAATCTCTGAGCATGGAGTGTTCGGGTCCCACTGACGGATAATCAAGCCCCGCAGACACCGAATGGGTCGGGCTGATCTGGCCGTTTTTATCCTGAAGCACCCACGAATATGTCCCGTGAAGAACCCCCGGCCTTCCGGTCAGAAAACGCGCCGCATGTTCGCCATACTCACGGCTGCGGCCTCCGGCTTCCACACCGATCATACGGACGCTTTCGTCATCGAGGAATTCATGGAAAAGCCCCATGGCGTTTGATCCGCCGCCTACACACGCAATGAGCAGATCGGGGAGCCTGCCTTCCTTTTCAAGGATCTGCGCGCGCGCCTCACGGCCGATCACGCTCTGGAAATCACGGACCATCATGGGAAACGGATGCGGCCCCAGCACGGTTCCGAAAACATAGAATGTGTCACGGCATGTCAGCGCCCAGTTTCTCATCGCCTCGTTGATGGCGTCTTTGAGCGTCCGGGAACCGGAGTTGACTTCTGTTACCCGTGCGCCGAGAAGTTTCATGCGGAATACATTCAACGACTGTCTGCGCATATCCTCGGAGCCCATAAAAATTTCGCACTCTTTTCCGAAAAGAGCCGCCGAAGTTGCGGTGGCGACTCCGTGCTGACCCGCTCCGGTCTCCGCAATAAGACGGGATTTTCCCATCCTCTTTGCAAGAAGAGCCTGTCCGATGGCGTTATTGATCTTGTGAGCCCCGGTATGAGTAAGGTCCTCGCGTTTCAGATATATTTTCGCTCCGCCGAGACGCCCGGTGAGCCGTCCTGCAAAGGTCAGGGAAGTCGGTCTCCCTACATAATCGCGAAGCAGTGCGTCCAACTCCGCCTGAAACGATTTGTCATTTTTAGCGTCAAGGTATGCCTTTTCCATTTCCACGAGAACCGGCATAAGCGTTTCCGGGACGTAGCGGCCCCCATAGAATTCAAAATACCCTGACTGATTCGGATAGTCTTTTAATGTTTTCAATTTACCGGTCACTCCTCGCATCTATTTGAATTGTATTCGATTGCAGCATTATTACGTTCATATTTATCAACCGCGCGGAAGAATTCATGCATCTTTTCGGTATCTTTTATTCCGGGGAACGCTTCCACGCCTGTGGAAACATCGACTCCCCAAGGATGGGCAATTTCCAGCGCATCGCCTACATTCCCAGCATGAAGTCCGCCGGCCAATATTATTTTGCCCTGTTTCAGACTGGGCTGAACAAGGGACCAGTCAAAGGTCATCCCCGTTCCGCCATGACTTCCCTCGACAAAGGTATCAAGAAGATAATAATCTGCCCGGTAATCAGATAAAATACTTGCATCGAAATCCCTGCCGACCCGAAAGGCTTTGATTATCCTGATTCCTTTCAGCGCTTCAAGATACGAAGGATTTTCTGAGCCGTGCAGTTGAACGATGGTAAGGTTGGCTTTCCGAACAGTCTCAAGAACCACATCCGGCTCCTCGTTCACAAATACTCCGACCCGCTCGATAGATGGATGCAGACATCGGGAAATATACCCGGCCTGGTATGGTTCGATAAATCGTCTGCTCGCGGGATGAAAAACAAATCCTACCGCAAAAGCGCCCAGTCGTTCAGCTTCGAGGGCATCTTCAACTCTGGTGATCCCGCATATTTTGACAGATACTTTCATAAAAATCCTTTTTCATCGATTCAAAGAAGGGGGCAGATACAGAATCTACCCCCCAACTCTTGCTCAACACCCGGTCAATCACTTATTCCCTGTATTATTTCATTCCGGGAGGGGTAACCTTCGGGAGTTTCTCCAGCGATTTTTGTACGGCTTCGATGGGATAATCAACATCGACCAACTGACCCGCGAGGTACTTATCATATCCTGCCATATCCACTAAACCGTGGCCGCTGTACAGGAAAGCGATGGTCTTGGCTTCGCCTGTTTCCTTGCAGCGTTTGGCTTCCTCGATGGCGGCTTTGATGGCATGGGAGGTCTCGGGCGCCGGAATGAGCCCCTCGGTGCGGGCGAATATCAAGGCCGCCTCGTAGCACTCGTTTTGATGATAGGAGACCGCTTCGATCTCTTTCTCGTTGGCGAGTTTGGAGAGAATCGGGGACATTCCGTGATACCGCAGACCGCCCGCATGGATTCCGGCGGGAATGAAATCATGGCCGAGTGTGTACATGAGCATCGCCGGGGTCATCTGTGCCTGGTCGCCGAAATCGTAAGCATACACACCCTTGGTCATACTCGGGCAGGCTTTCGGTTCAACCGCCACCGCCCGGATACCTTTCTTCTTTGCCTGGCCACGCATGCGCTGACCGATAAACGGCAGGGTAAATCCACCCATATTGGAACCGCCGCCCACGCAGCCGATGACCACGTCGGGATAATCGTCAACCATCTCAAACTGTTTTATGGACTCCAGCCCTGTGACTGTTTGATGCAGCAGCACATGATTGAGCACGCTGCCGAGGGAGTATTTGGTGTCATTATCTGCCACTGCCATCTGAACCGCCTCGCTGATGGCGATGCCGAGGCTGCCGGGGCAGTCCGGATCCATTTCGAGCACCGCGCGTCCCGCCGCAGTTTTGTTGGTCGGGCTTGGAAAAACGTCCGCACCCCAGAGCTGCATCATGGATTTTCGATAGGGTTTCTGTTCATAGCTCACCCGTACCATGAAAACCGTACACTTGAGACCGAAGAAATTACACGCGAGCGAAAGCGCAGTGCCCCACTGACCGGCGCCGGTTTCGGTGGTGATATTCTTCACCCCTTCCCGCTTGTTGTAATAGGCCTGTGCAATAGCGGTGTTCGGCTTATGTGAACCTGCGGGCGATACGCTTTCGTTTTTGAAATATATCTTCGCCGGTGTACCGAGGTACTCTTCCAGCCTCCGGGCGCGCACGAGCGGTGTCGGCCTCCAGATGGAGAGGATGTCGAGAACCTCTTCCGGAATGTCTATCCACGGGGCGGCGCTCATTTCCTGTTCCAGAATGGCCATCGGGAAAATGGGGGCAAGATCGGCCGGTCCGGCAGGCTGGTTGGTGCGTGCGTTCATGGGCGGCGCAGGCGGATTGTTCGGTACCATTTCCGATACGATGTTGTACCATTGTTTCGGCATCTCGCTCGCTGGCAGAATGATTTGATTACTCACTGCTTTTCTCCTTTCATGAGATTATTCTTTTCATGATTACGAACTACAATTTTTGAACTAAACGTTTTTTCTGATTTCCTTTTCAATGAGACCGTTTTTTCCTATACGTTTCCCCCCGGCAAAAAGTTTATCCCATCATTACTCTGTATCTAAAAACAAGCTGAAAGGTATCAAAATCAGTCGCCTAACCCTCACTC
This sequence comes from Candidatus Latescibacterota bacterium, assembly GCA_041665965.1. Classification (GTDB taxonomy): domain Bacteria; phylum Latescibacterota; class Latescibacteria; order Latescibacterales; family Latescibacteraceae; genus JAUYCD01. The sequence continues at coordinate 4,782 of JBAYHX010000026.1, read as the reverse complement.
CCTTTCCGGTTCGAGGGAACTTCGTTTACCCCTGAAGAAATCATTATCCTCCGGTCATAGCACATAGTGTTCTCTTCTCTCTTCGCGAACTTTGCGTACTTTGCGAGAACTTATTCTTCTACCACCCCCGCAAGTTCCCGCACCTTCGCCGCCATATCACGCTCCCGCATGATGGCTTCTCCGACAAGAACTGCCCGCGCGCCTGCCGAAAATACCGTCCGCACATCATCTGCTGTTACAATCCCGCTTTCACTCACAAGGAGGGCATTGGGCGACGCGAACCGCGCGAGCCTTCCGGTATTCGACAGATCCGTTTTGAATGTCCGCAGGTCACGGTTGTTTATCCCGATAAGCGGCGCGTTCATGCTTGCCGCGCGGTTCATTTCCGCTTCGTCGTGAACTTCCAGAAGACAGTCAAGATTCAGGAGCGCGGCCACTTCAATGAGATCGTCCAGAACTTTATCGCCCAAACATGCAGCAATGAGCAGCACTGCGTCGGCCCCGGCGCACCGTGCCTCGTAAATCTGGTAGGGATCGATGATGAAATCCTTCCTGATGATGGGGATATTCACCGTCCGGCGCACCTGACGAAGGCGGTCCAGACTCCCCCCGAAAAAGGCCTCATCGGTAAGAACCGAAATGCAGGCGGCTCCGCAGGTTTCGTACAATCGCGCGACATCTTCGCTATTCACATCGTCCCGGATAATTCCCTTTGAGGGCGATCCGGTTTTTATTTCGGCTATCAGCGCACACCGATGCGCGGCAATTGCGCCTGTGAAACTGCGTGTATTTCCTGATTCCGGCGCCAGTTGCTCAAGTTCACGGAGCGGAATCGCCCGTTTACACTTTTTCACAAACTCACGCTTATATTCTACAATTTCTTTCAGAATGGCGGTCATGAATTGGTGAACTCCCGTAAAGCATGGCATTTTTTAAGCGCCTCGCCGGAATCGATGGAACAGGCGGCCATTTTCAGACCCTCTTCCGGCGTCATTGCTCCGCCGCCTGCGCAGATGGCAAAAGCGGAATTGAGCAGGACTATGTCACGTTTCGGGCCCTGTTCCCCGGTAAGGATCGACTGAAATATTGCAGCGTTCTCACTGGCATCCCCGCCCACCAGATTTTCTTTCCCCGTCCGGCGAAATCCAAACTGTTCCGGCTCTATTTTCAAAAGACTGACCTTGCCATTTTCCACTTCCGCTATCATGGTTTCGCCTGTTGTGGTTATTTCATCAAGGCCGTCACTTCCATGAACGACATAAGCTTTCCTGCAGCCGAGATCCGCCAGAACCCCGGCGACCTTTTCGACCAATTCGGCGCTGTAAATACCCAGGAGTTGACGTTCTGCTCCAGCGGGATTGGTCATGGGGCCGAGAATGTTGAAAAAAGTACGGATACCGAGCTCTCGTCGAGGCCCGATGGCGTACTTCATGGAAGCATGAAGTATGGGCGCAAAAAGGAAAGCGATTCCAATTTCGTTCAGGCAGGCGGAAACCTTCTCCGGCGGTATATCGATTTTAATGCCGAGCTCCATAAAAAGGTCAGCGCTGCCGCATTTCGACGATACCGAGCGGTTGCCGTGCTTTGCAACCGTCACACCGGCGCCGGCTGCAACGAAAGCGGAAACGGTGGATATATTGAATGTATTGGCGCCGTCGCCGCCGGTTCCGCAGGTATCGACCACGTCTCTGGGGCTTTCGATACGGGTTGCTTTATCCCGCATCACCCGCGCAAAGGAAGAGATCTCTTCCACCGTTTCACCTTTCAGCCTCATAGCCACCAGAAAGCCGCCGATCTGAGCATCGGTCGCTTCACCGTTCATGATGGTCTTCATGACGTCGGAAGCTTCTTCACGTGAGAGATTTTTCCCATCAACCACTTTCTTTATTACTTCATGGAACATGTCTCTCCTCTTTCAGGTGTATTTCATAAACGTTATTATTCATAAAATCCGTAAATTCGCAGAAATGATTTTTTGAGATCTTATTTTATCATATCTGGTTTCTGAATTCAAAAATCATACTTTTTCGAGAAAATTCCTTAAAATGTTCTTTCCTTCCACAGTCAGAATCGATTCCGGATGAAACTGGACACCCTCTGTCGGATGGCTCCTGTGACGAAGCCCCATGATAAGGTTGTCGTCGTCCTCGGTCCACGCCGAAATCTCGAAACAGTCAGGAAGGCTTTCTTTTTCCACAACAAGCGAATGATAACGGGTGGCGGTGAATGGTTCCGGAATGCCTGAAAAAACGGTGCGGCCGTCATGGTAAATCTGCGAGACCTTACCGTGGAGAAGCCTCGGCGCACGAACTATTTTCCCGCCGAACGCCTGCCCGATCGACTGATGCCCGAGACAAACCCCGAGGATTGGAATTTTTCCTGAGAACCGCCGGATCAATTCGACTGATATTCCCGCTTCATTCGGTGTGCAGGGACCGGGGGAAATCACAATCTTTTCCGGGCGTTTCCGCTCGATTTCTTCCAGCGAAATCCTGTTGTTGCGGAACACTTCCAGTTCAGCGCCCAGCTCGCCCATGTACTGTACAAGATTATAGGTGAAAGAATCGTAGTTATCGATGAGAAGAATCATTTTCCCCTCCCCTTCCGGAAACCGATAACTCGCCGCTTTCAGCCATATCGATAGCTTTGAAAAGCGCCATGGCCTTATTAACACATTCCTGATACTCCGTTTCGGGATCGGAATCGGCGACCAGTCCAGCACCGGCCTGGATATAGGCCTTTCCGTCCTTTATGACCATAGTCCGGATAGCGATGCATGAGTCCAGATTCCCCCGGTAATCGGCATGTCCGATTGCTCCGCCGTAGATACCGCGCCGGGTGGTTTCCAATTCGTCGATTATCTCCATAGCCCGTATTTTTGGCGCTCCTGATAACGTTCCGGCAGGGAAGAACGACAGGAGAGCATCGAAACGATCCTTCCCTTCCTTCAGCGTTCCCTTTACCGCGCTGACCATGTGCATGACATGGCTATACCGCTCGATGAACATGGCATCGTCAACCCGGACAGAACCGTAGCGGGCAACCCTTCCGACATCGTTGCGGCCGAGGTCGAGGAGCATGACATGTTCGGCGCATTCTTTTTCATCCTTCATCAGTTCTTCAGCAAGCGCTTCGTCCTCGACAGGATTCTTCCCTCTCCTCCGTGTGCCGGCGATCGGACGTACCTCCATCTCCCCGCCCTCGACACGAACGAACATTTCGGGGGATGCGCCGACGATATCCACCTCTCCTGTGGATATGAAAAACATATAGGGAGAGGGATTGACTATCCGCAGCATCCTATAGATGTCGAACGGGGGCACCGTGATTTCGCGTTCGAACCGCTGGGAGAGCACCACCTGAATCACATCGCCAGCGGTTATGTACTCCTTGCAGCGGAGGACATTTTTCATGAAAGTTTCCTTGTCGATGTTCGGGACAGCCTGTGAATGACCGTTCCCTCGGGCAGGTGCGGGAACGGTACGTTTCGCGAGAAGCGTATCAAGCTTTTCTATACGGTTTACCGCCTCCTGATACCTGTCTTCCAGAGACCCCGGACCGTCGGTATGTACATTCGAGATTATCGAAATAGTGTGCCCGATGTTATCGAAAACCAGAATGGTGTCATAGAACATGAAAAAGATATCGTCGATACCGTAATCATCACGGGTGGTGTCCGGAATATCCTCGACCAGCCTGACCGCATCGTATGCAAAATATCCAACTCCTCCTCCGGTAAACCGTGGGAGTCCGGGAAGGTCAACGGCCTTATAAGAATCCATGAGACGTCGGAGTTCTCCGATGGGATCTCCCTGAAAGCGCCGTTCAAGGCCGGTATTTAGGTCTCTCACTGTTCCGGAATCACCTCGGGAGCGGAAAATGAGGTAGGGATCGGAGCCGAGGAATGAGTATCGGGCAATCTTTTCTCCGCCTTCCACACTTTCCAGAAGAAAAGAGTAAGTGCTCCGGTCACGGATTTTCAGATATGCGGAAACAGGGGTCTCTGTATCGGCAAGTAGCGTTTTCACTACCGGAATAACCGTTCCCTCGTTTTTTCGTTTTTCCAACTCGTAAAAATTAGGCTGAATCAATCGAGAATCCCCTCTATTAGAATTTATTGACCGCTGTATAGGAAACAACTTTCACGCCGTTGGGTGGTACGGTTACCGTGAACTCGGCAGTGTAAGCATCCTTTTTCACAAAATCGGCAGATTTCTGGGTGATATCCCAATCCCCCCAGAAATGTTCGACAGCAGTTATAGTAACCGGCTGATCCTTTCTGTTCCGAAGGCTGATCTCGACTTTCTGTTCATTCATGTGGGATGAAATGCTGCGGGTATCGGTGACCCGCCTCTCTCCGACCAGGTCGAATGCATTCCCCAGCACCAAACGGACTTTCTCGTTTTTCGGAGTATGATCGATCGCGTCCTCTCCCACAAGTTCCAGGGCGTTGTCGGTATCGCGTTTATAAACCCTTACTTTTCCGGCAGGCAGCGCCAAACCGAGACCATCTTTTTCCGAATTGACAAACTCCACATTCACCGCGACATCTTTGGAATTTTTAGCGCCGTCATAGATGAACAGCTTTTGAATCTTCGCCGTGACCGGGCTGAAAAGGGATAACTGTTTTATTTCGGCGTTATCGATCGTAGTCCGTTCGGAAAGCTCATACAGGTGGTATTCGAACATTCCCCGCTCCTGGAAAGAAGCATTATCCGCTTCAAGCGCCTTCCCCATAGCGAATCGTGGAGCTTGCGCTGCCGGAGCCGGGGCGCGGTGAAT
>JBAYHX010000025.1:0-15729 GCA_041665965.1 Candidatus Latescibacterota bacterium | reverse complement strand
TAACTCCGGGCGGATCTCCTGCATCCTCTTCTCCTGCGTAAATGGTGGCTTCTCATTATACTTCTTCTCTTCCATTTACACAATTTTCTTTACAGGCTCCGGGCAACTGATTTTCTATCAACGTCCGGACAGCACCGGCCCCAAAGAGTCTTTCTATGTCATTTCGCCAACCGCATCACCCAATACGCTCCGTCAAGCGTTGTCACTTGCTTATGGGGAAGGTGGGCGTGTTCGCAAACACCGCACATTATTCTTGGTGGGAAGAACGCGAGTGCATCTGGATAAGGTGGAAGGGCTGGGGGATTTCCTGGAATTGGAAGTCGTTCTTGCTGAAGGTGAACACAACGAAACCGGTGTGTCAGTTGCCCATGAATTGTTGGAAAAATTGGCTGTCTCTCATCATCAGCTGATAGAAGAGGCATATGTGGATCTACTCGCAAAATTGCCTGACAAGGTAATCCACCGGACTGCCTCCGGCAGCCGGTGAGCTTTGTCGTTATTCTATTCTCCTCGTTTGCCCTTTATCCATGATTCATAGTTTTTCCCGACAGCGTTTCCTGATACATTAAGCCATCCCCCATGCCGCCTGTCAATTCCCCCCTCCTTCAATAAAAGCATTGTTTCTTCTTCTCTCTGTAATTATTTTTTTATATAATTATAGCTGATATGATACATGTTCAGATAATATTTCCCTTTTCTTTATAAGGAGGTCATATGGAAAAAACAAACCGCCGGATTTTTCTGAAAAAAGCCGCAATGGGAAGCGCAGCCGCAGGAGTCGGCCTGACTGTGGGTAATATCTTTCCCCGCCGGTCTGCGGCAGAGGTTCCGGAATTTCAACGGATATACTACCGTGAACTGGGTTCGACCGGTTACAAAGCGAGTGAAATCGGATTCGGAGCGATGAATACCCGTGACCCCGAGTTGATCCATGCAGCCATCGATGCAGGCATCAACTACCTCGATACCGCCCACAGCTATATGAAAGGGGTAAACGAGGAAATTATCGGCACTGTCATGAAAACCAAGAGAAACAAGGTGTTCCTTTCGACAAAGCTGAGACAGGTTAAAGCCTCCGAGATGCCCGGGATGCTGGAATTATCGCTCAAACGGCTCAACACCGACCATGTGGACCTTCTCCTCCTTCATATCACGGAATCCCGCGAACAGGCGCTCAATGAGGACTATATAAAAACATTCAGCGACCTGAAAAAAAAGGGCATGACCCGTTTTATCGGAGTCGCTACCCACAAAAACCAGGCCGAAGTCATTGACGCTGCAATTTCGAGCAAGGTATGGGAAGCGGTGCTTGTCGGATATAATTTCACCTCGCCGCCGGAAGTCGGGCAGGCCGTCGAACGCGCCCGTAAGGCCGGCATTGCCACCATTGCCATGAAAACTATGATTAGTATTGACGGCAGGAATCCGCTTGGTGCGCCTCCGGAACTCAGCAAAGGGAAACTGAATGCGGCTCAGTCCGCGCTTAAATGGGTTCTCCAGAATCCTTATATCGATACCATAGTCCCCGGTATGACCTCGTTCGAACATCTCGCTCAGGATCTTGCAGTTATGGGAACAAAAATGACCTTTTTCGACCGGAGGACGCTCACCCGGTATGCAGAAGCGCGCTTGAAAGGAAACTGCCGGGGCGCAGCAGGCTGCACCGGATGCCAGGGGCAGTGTCCGTTCGGTGTTGAGATATGCGATTTGAACCGCTGTGTGGGGTATGCCTACGGTTACGGCGATCTGGAACTTGCCCGGGAGAACTATTCCCATCTTCCTCCCTCGTCACGGGTGGAAAGGTGCGGAGAGTGCGATACCTGCCAGGTGAAATGTGTGAACGGCCTTGATCTCGACAATACTATCCGCAATGCCCGCGAGTTATTCGGGTAAATGAAGAAACAGAATCTTCGGAAAAGAGGTATTTACCTCAGGTATTGAACTTGTTGCATGCGGGCGGTTTTTTTTCGGCAGTACGGTATTCTTCGCCGCGGTGTCGGACAATTTCTCCCGCACTCATATAGATGACATCTTCGGCGATATTGGTCGTATGATCGGCAATTCGCTCCAGGTTACGTGAGACGCCGATGAGATTGGAGAAATACTGTAAGCGTTCCGGATTTCTGAAAACAGCTTTTTCGAATTTTGGAAACAGATTGGCGTGGATCATATCCACCTCGTCATCGGAGGCGCAAACCTCACGGGCAAGGTCGGCATCGAGATTTACCAGGGCGTCGAGGCTTTTTTTCAGCATGGTCTGAGCTTTTTCGGCCATTACGGTGATATCGTCGATGATTTCGTTTTTCTCACGCTTATCCATGCAGGTGGCACGGTCGGCAATATTCACTGCCAAATCTCCAAGACGCTCAAGGTCATTGTTGATTTTCAGAACAGCGATGATGAATCGGAGATCAATGGCGACCGGCTGATGGAGCGCCAGGATTTTCAAGCATTCTTCCTCGAGATCGACTTCTCTGTGATCGATCTCGATATCTCCTTTGATCACCTCAAGGGCAATGGCGGCATCACTTTCTTCAATGGATTTGACCGCCATCCGTACCCTTTCTTCGACCACTGCTCCCAGTTCGAGAATATGTTTCTTGAGCTTTTCTATCTCACGCTGCAGGATAGGTATCATGGTATACTCGCTTCCATATAAATGGTGAATATTATCCAAACCGTCCGGTAATGTAATCCTCGGTCTGTTTCATCCGGGGATTGGTAAATATCTGTCGGGTTTCCCCGAATTCTATGATGTATCCCTCGTAGAAAAAAACGGTGAAATCGGAAATACGGGCCGCCTGCTGCATGTTGTGTGTTACAATGACAATAGTATAACGTTCCTTCAGCGCTGCGACAAGTTCTTCAATCTTTGCGGTTGCCACAGGATCGATTGCCGAGGTCGGCTCATCCATAAGAAGAACCTCCGGTTCAACTGCAATTGCCCGGGCGATGCAGAGACGCTGCTGCTGGCCTCCCGAAAGCGCAATACCCGGTTTATCCAGGATGTCCTTTACTTCATCCCAGAGCGCGGCATTGATCAGAGCTTTTTCCACCCGCTCCACCATCTCGCTTTTGGAAAGCGTGTAATGCAGTTTCAGCCCGTACGCCACATTGTCAAATACACTCATGGGAAAAGGGGTCGGTTTCTGGAAAATCATGCCGACTTTTCTTCTCAGTTCGATAATATCCACCGAAGGAGCGAGAATGTTCTGGCCGTCCAGGAGAACTTCACCCTCGGCTTTCTGGTCGCGGTATAGCTCATAAATACGGTTATAGATCCTTATGTGCGTGGATTTTCCACACCCTGAAGGGCCGATTATGGCGGTAACTTTCGAAGTGGCTATATCGAGATTGTTATCGAAAAGAACCTGATGCGTCCCATACCGGAAAGAAAGGTTTTTCGTTGAAATTTTATAGTTCAATAGTTCGGCCGGTTTTGAATCGGCCCCAAAACTTCTGGTATCGAGACGACGCTGCATTATCGGTTCTTTCGACTCACCCCGGGCAAAGTTCATTTCTTTGCCTCCTTTGCGAGTATACGCGCCAATATAGTCAAGAGTAACACTCCTGTCATAATGAGAAGCGATGCTCCCCACGCTTTCTCCTGCCAGTCGGCATAGGGTGACATCGCATAATTGAAAATGGTTATGGTCAGATTCGCTGTCGGTTCGTTCAGGCTCTTGGGCCAGTACTGGCTGTTCATGGCGGTAAACAGGAGGGGTGCAGTTTCCCCGCTGACACGCGCCACCGCAAGGAGAACACCGGTAATGAGTCCGGTTTTTGCCGCCCTGAACACAATGCCCAGGGTGGTGCGCCACCGTGGAGTTCCCAGCGCCAGAGCAGACTCTTTCAGAGAATTCGGCACAAGGTTTAACATATCTTCAGTGGTGCGGGCAGCCACTGGCATCATGATTATTGCAAGGGCAGCCGCTCCTGCATATCCGGAAAAGTGTTTGAATGGCAGAACAAGTATTGTATAGACGAACAATCCCACTATGATGGAAGGCACACCGATCATGACATTGATCGAAAAACGCACCAGCGAGCCAAGCCTGCTGTAACTTCCGAATTCCGAAAGATACACGCCTGCAAAAAGTCCGGCAGGCACCCCTATGAGTGCAGCCAGCAAGGTGATTAAAACGGTTCCTATGATTGCATTGGCGACTCCTCCCGCAATTCCGGCAGGAGATGTCAACTCAGTGAAAAAGGAGATATTCAGAGCGCCGGCGCCTTTTCTGACAACTTCAAAGAGAATCCATGTGAGAAACAGAATGCCGATAAAGGAAGCAAGACCGGAAACAATTTTCATGATTACATCGAAAAGTTTTCGATTTCGGGAAGGCCGAAGGATCATAATCCGCCTCCCATGCTTTTACGGATACGTTTCAGCCAGAAATGCGCGATAATCTGGATAACGAATGTAATAAGAAAAAGTACGAGTCCAAGCGAGACAAGAGCGCTCAAATAAATTGGATTATCGGCTTCGGTGAATTCGTTGGCAAGTGTTGAGGCTATTGTGTTTCCAGCCTCGAAAAGGGAAGGGGAGATCGAATGACTGTTCCCGATTACGAATGTCACTGCCATGGTTTCCCCGATAGCTCGTCCGAGACCGAGGATAATAGCACCAAGAAGCCCCTGAACCCCGTAGCTGATAGTCACCCTGCGGGTTACCTCCCAGGTGGTGGAACCCATGCCGTAGGAGGCTTCTTTCACAACCGAAGGAACCATCCGGAATACATCGCGCATGACAGCGCATACGAATGGAAGAACCATAAGAGCGAGAATGATACCGGCCGACAACATTCCGATGCCCATGGGAGGACCCTGAAAAAGGGGAATAAATCCGAAATGTTCCTGAAGAGGAATCTGAATGTGCTTCTCCATGAACGGCGCAAAAACGAACAATCCCCACATTCCATAGATGATGCTGGGAATGGCGGCCAGAAGTTCAATCGCGTTTCCTACCAGATTACCGATAAGGGGTGGTGCAAGTTCGACAAGAAAAAGAGCGATAACCAGACTCAGAGGCACTGCGAGAATCATCGCAATGACAGTCGAAATCAATGTTCCGTATATGCTGCTTGCCGCCCCGAATTTTCCACTGACAGGATTCCATTCCTGGGAAAAGAGAAATGAGAAACCGAATTTATGAATGGCGGGGAGAGAGTTTTCCAAAAGCTGAAGAAGGATACCGATCATGACCGCAACTATCAGCAGAGCAAAAAATGCGGCAGTACCCTTGAACAGGTAATCCAGAGCCCGGTTGTATTTCTGAATGGGATTCAATTCCATAATCTCTTCTTTCGCCGGATAAAAAGGTAAAGAGGTAAATAGTAAAATCTTTGACGAAAAATCCGTTCTTTCTTCGATAACGGTGTTCTGTCGTTTATACACCGTTCTATAAGATATCAGCCTTCTTTATTTTGCCATTTTCCAGACCGGGCGGCCGTTTGATCGTATTTCTTTTGTCCACAGATCCTCCACCAGATCGTAGAGAGATTGGGGCAGGGGAACATAATCAAGTTGACGGGCTGCGCTGTCGCCATGCCTGAAACACCAGTCGAAGAAATCGAGCATAGCTTTTGCCTGAGATGCATTTTTCTGCTCTTTATAGAGGAGAATAAAAGAAGCCCCGGTGATCGGCCAGCTGTTTTTACCCGGCTGGTTGGTGAGCACCAGATAGAATCCGGGAGCGTTTTTCCAATCTGCATTCGCAGCCGCCGCCTGGAAATTCTCGACAGTGGGCGAGGAAAATTCACCTGCGCTGTTGCGAAGCAGGGTATAATTCATCTTGTTGACAAGCGCATAGGCATATTCGACATACCCTATAGAACCATTTATACGTTGGACATACGCCGCAACGCCTTCATTTCCTTTCCCGGCAACCCCGGCAGGCCAGGAAACGGCTTTGTCGGTTCCCACTCTGTTGTGCCACTCCGGCGAAACCTTATCGAGGTAATTTGTGAAAATCCATGTCGTCCCGGAACCATCAGCCCGGTGAACAACTGCTATGGCACGGTTAGGAAGAGCGAGGCCGGGATTGATCACACGTATGGAAGGATCGTTCCACTTCTTTATCTTTCCGAGAAATATTCCGGAAAGCGTCTCGGGAGAGAGTTTCAATTGCCCCGGTTTGATTCCGGGCAGATTGATTACCGGGACTACTCCTCCTATGACCATGGGGAATTGAATGATTCCGATCTTATCCAATTCGCTTTTAACCAGCGGTGCGTCCGACGCGCCGAAATCAACAGTCTTCGCTTTTATCTGCTGGATGCCGCCTCCCGAACCGATTGATTGATAGTTTACCCCGATGCCTGTTATCTGGTTGTATTTGAAAGCCCATTTTGAATACACCGGATAGGGAAATGTGGCTCCCGCACCGTTGATTTTCTGGGCATGAGCCTCCGGCGGATGTGGGGAAAAAACGGCAAAACTCGAAAGAATAAAGAACAAAAACCATTTTATGGAAGAAATATTCAATTCAAGCCTCCTGATCTGATTGCCTGATCAACGATCAGGCTCTGATAAAATATACTTATATTGTTAGAATTATGTTAGGAAAGCAATAGAATCAGGTTAATGGAAAGATGTTCTGAACCATGATTGTAAGGATTCAAGGATTACCCTGATGAATCATTCAAAAAATCAAGGTAATCCCGTAATCATGCGAATCAAGGTCAGACCTTTTTGGGTAGATAAATAAAGAACTTGCTGCCTTTTCCCGGTGTGCTCAGAACATCAACCCGTCCGTTATGGGCCTGAACGATATGTTTGACAATGGCCAGCCCGAGACCGGTCCCTCCCATCTCACGGCTTCTGGCTTTGTCGACCCGGTAGAACCTTTCAAAGATACGGGGGAGATGCTCACGGGGGATGCCGATGCCATGATCTTCAACCGTGATTGCCACCTCCCTTTCTAAACGGGAAACTTCAACATGAATAAAACTTTGAATGCTGCTGTATTTGATGGCGTTATCGAGGAGGTTTACAACCGCCTGTTCGAGCAGGGCAGGATTTGCCGGTATCTCAAGGTCTTCGATTCCTTTGTATTCTATGTGGATATCTTTTTTACCGGCTTTTGTATCACATATCATAATTGCGTTTTTTACAACCCCATCTACATGTACCGGCTCAAGGTATAACTGCTCGTTTTCCTCTTCCTGCTCGATCCTTGAAAGACTCAGGAGATCCTCGATGATGGCATTCAGACGGTTGGAATGGTTCAGAATAATATCGAGGAATCTTTGCGCATTTACCGGGTCATCGATCGCGCCGTCTTTCAGAGTCTCCACAAATCCTTTTATTGATGTTATGGGCGTTTTAAGCTCATGGGATACATTCGCTACGAAATCACGGCGGATATTTTCAAGATGTTTAATTTTTGTGATGTCGTTGAGTACGATGAGCGCACCGATGTTCCTGTCAGAAGAATCCCTGAGGGTTGTGCCATGAGCCTGAAGAAAGCGATTTGACTGAAACTGCATAACGATCTCATCGGTTACCGGGGCATTGTTCGACATAACCCGCTTGATAAAATTCTGGAGGTGGCTGTCACGGATAACCTCCTGAACGGTACGCCCGCGTGCTTGATCGAAGTTGATTCCAAGGAGGGATTCCGCCGCATGATTGAAATTAATGATGCGTTCGTCCAAATCCACGGCGATTACAGCTTCCACCATACCGGACAATACGCCCCTAAGTTCGTTTCTTTGGCGGGTTACTGTTTTAATCCTTGTTTCGAAACGGTCAGCCATATCGTTCAATGAGTCTGTAAGGTTTTCGATTTCCGCGACTGACCGAACGTGGAACCTGACGGCGGAATCATCGGTGGAGATTTGAGAAATACGCTTGCGTACTTCTTCTAAAGAGTTACTCAGTTTCCGGGAGATTATCAGGCAGAAGATAAACCCAAAAAGAGAGAGGAAGATTGTTCCAAGAACAGCTTCTCTATAAAAAGAGTTCAGTTTGCCGGTGACCCCTTCTAATTTCAGCGACGCCCGCGCCACGCCGTATATCTTGCCGTTTGATTCGACAGGAACAGCCACATAGATCATCGGATACGGTTGTATGGAACTCTTGTGAATCGATGTGCCAATTTCCCCCGATAGGGCTTTCTGAATTTCAGGACGGTCGGAGTGGTTTTCCATTTGTTCAGGATCTAACACCGTGTCCCCGACAATTCGGCCCGTCGGAAGAATCACTGTGTACCGCGCAGAGGTGAATTTTGACATCTCCCCGCAGAGGGAATTTACCTCGTTTTCATCGAAAGGGAGTGCTTTAAGAAGAAGCATTTTCCGGAACACGACTGCATTTGAGGTCAGTTGAGAAATAGTGGAGTCAGTATAGTTCCGGCGAAGAGTATGCGCTACATACGGTATGACAGTTATCAAGAGAACTGTCAGAAAAAAAAGATAATAAAAATATATCTGCAAGAGTAATTTTTTGCTTTTCGGCATCTGTTATTCCTTGAACCGATATCCTATGCCCCGAATTGTTTGAACATATTTACCGGCGAAACCGAGTTTTTTCCGAAGTCCGACTATCTGAACATCCACCGAGCGCTCGGTCACCGGATAATCGTCGCCTTTTATCGCATTGATGATCTGATTACGGGTAAAAACCCATCCCGGTTTTTTCATGAGGTAATGGAGAATGTTGAACTCGGTCGCCGAAAGCTGTACGGGTGTTTCCCCGACCAGCACTTCCCGTGAAGTGAGATTGATCAATAGATCGGAAGCTCTCATCACGACCGGTTCTTCAGATGATTCTTTCGTATCGCGTCTGAGAACAGTACGGACTCTGGCAAGAAGAATACGGGGGCTGAAGGGTTTTGTCATATAATCGTCAGCGCCAAGTTCCAGGCCGGTTACAATATCGGCATCCTCTCCCTTTGCGGTGACCATGATAATAGGAATCAATCTGGTCACCTGGTCTGATTTCAATCTTCTGCATACATCGAGGCCGTCTATCCCCGGAAGCATGAGATCGAGAAGGATGAGATCGGGCTTTTCCGCAGCTGCCTTTTCCAAAGCCTGTTCTCCGGTCATCGCGGTACTGACATGATACCCCTCTCTTGTAAGATTGTAGCTGATCAGTTCGAGAATATCCTTTTCATCGTCCACAATTAAAATATGTTCTTTGGGCATGTTTCCCTCCCCGAAGCTTCCCTGTTTTCTCTATCGTTGAATAATCAATTCTATTTTATACGATACTCTCTATTATTAATGAATCTAACCACGAACCACACAAAAGTCACGAAAGGAAACCGGTTGTCCATGAAAAATGAGAAAAATATTTTTCGTGTATTTCGTGCTTTTCGTGGTTAAATTTAGTCAAATTAATCGTATTTACAGTAATGTATAACTGTTTTTTTAGAATTTGGTTAATAAAATGTGAGTATTCCGTTAACTGTTCTTGAATCGGGCTTTTTTTACAACGTTTTTTGCTCGGGAAGAAACTTTTCCTTGTATTACAAGAGAAAATATATATAAAATACACTATTAAAGGAAAAATATTCTTGTTCGCCGGAGCAATGAATTCTCAGATAATTATGGCAAGAATGAGGTGTCCATGAAAATTACTCGATCTCCGAATATTCCCGATGTAATTCTTTTTGAACCTGAAGTATACAGGGATGAGCGGGGATGTTTCCAAGAGGTATACCGGGAGAAAAAATACAGTGAAAATATCCCTTCCCGTTTTGTGCAGGACAATCACTCCTTTTCAAAGAAAGGCATTCTCCGGGGGCTTCATTACCAAATCGGCAAAACGCAGGGTAAACTTATAACCGTACTGGCGGGAGAAATTTTTGATGTGGCGGTGGATATCCGTCGGAATTCGCCGACATTCGGAAAGTATGCAACCGCTGTTCTTTCTTCGGACAACCACTTTCAGCTCTATATCCCGGAAGGTTTCGCGCACGGTTTTCAGATCATCAGTGAGTCCGCATCCGTTCTTTACAAATGCACCGATTACTTCGATCCGGATTGCGAACGCGGGATTCGCTGGAATGATCCTTCTCTGGAGATCGCCTGGCCTCTCGCCGATCCCATCCTTTCCCGGAAAGATCAGGGGCTGCCTTTTCTTACCGATATCGGAGAGGAAGACCTGCCATAGAGTTAACCATTTCATGAATTGAGATTAAAGGCAAAGTTTACGTCAACATTCTATTTCATCAGAAGCGCTTTTCCTGTTTTAACGTATCCTTCTGCCCTCAGTGTATAGAAATACAGTCCGCTCGGGAACCCCCGGGCATTCCATACTGCCGTATGCTTCCCGGCGCTTTTCCTGCCGCTATCCAAGGTTGCGACTTTCTGTCCGGATATGTTATAAATTTCGAGCGTGATGGAGAGGTCTCTTGGAAGGGTATATTCAATGGCCGTGCTGGGATTGAATGGATTCGGGTATGCTTTCCCCAGCTTGAATTCCTGCGGTGTCTGTGATACTCCCTCTACCAGAGTCGCAATCGAGGAAAGCACTGGTTTGCTCGCTCCGGCTTTACCGATGGTTTGTACCCAGTAATAGTAAGTAACCTCGTTGAGCGGGACAAAAGGGTCTATGTATTCGGCTGCCCCGACGGATACAGAGTCAATGAGGATGGTATACCGCTGCTCATAGAAAATGAGCGAATCCAGAACAGAAAACTGTGAAAGAGGCAATGGAGCGTTAAAGATATTTGTTCGTGAGCGATAGATACGGTAACCGGAAACAAGTCCATCCTGTTCGGAAGGCGATGCAGTCCATGTGAGACGGAGACTATGGCCCTGATCGTTCGGGACATCGGAGACAGTAAGGTTCGAGGGCGGGAACAGTCCTTTCTGGATGGTGAACAGCCCGTTGCTCTGGTCATATATTGTTGCATTCGAGGCATCGCTAACTCTCACCAGGCACTGTGCTGACGATACGGCAGGCACCGTCCACGCGTAGCTTCCAGTAGCGGCTGCCGTACTCGCCACAATCGTTGTCCATGACGAGCCGTTGTTCACGGAGTATTTCAATTCGACGTTCGTGACGCCTGATGAAGTCCAAGTGATGTTGTGTGTTGTTCCAGCTGTCCAAGACTCCCCGCCGTTAGGGGAGGTAACATTTATAGCTGTGGAAAAACGAGGATATATATATGTGATTCCATCAATGTCATCCTGATGTAGTGTACGTTTTTTAGTTTCTCCATAGTCAGTATATCCATACATTGTTTTTTCGGCATCAGTTATATCGTAAAGATCAGCCAAACTTAATGAATGACCAAATTCATGTGTTGCAATACTTTGCACATCGTAAACACCTGATGAACCATTTGTTCCCCATAAATAAATTGTATTAAATCTTAAATCACTATCGACTATTGCACCAGCGGCATTATACCAAAAATAATTCAGACCTACCGTTCCTTCATTTAATGGACCAAAACTTACAATATTTATGCCGTCGTTGATACCAAATTCTGAAATAGATGTTGTTCCACCATATATAAAAGTAAAAGACGATGTAGGCACATCTGACCACGTTTGTGCTGCAGCTTGAATAGCAGGGAGACTGCCAACAGGACCTCCATTCGCATTTATTTGATAAGTTTCTTGCCCAGATACCCAGTGGATTATGCTGCCATTATCCGTTCTGCTAATCTCATAAGCATATATATTAATATTATATATGCTGATAATGTACAACATAATACATATTTTTTTCATTTTATTCTCTTTATTTTGTCAATAAGTATATTAATAGGAACAATATTATCTATAGTTTCTTTATTGCCCATGACTGAAAATCCACCTTTCCTTGCAATTCTATTTTTATCTATTGTATAATGACCTTGAGCGTTTCCCGTGATTTTAAATACAGAATCATCCTTTGAATCTTTCCTTGTTAGGAACAAAATTACTTCTTCTCCGGCCTTGAGTGATGAAACATCAGAGACTTTTAGTCCAATATCTCCTATCTCCCCTCCCGGATACTCAACTATAATTTCATTATTATTCAAATTACCTCTAATAACTTTATTTATTTGAATTGTAGCCCTTGTAATAATCGTCTTCTTATCTTCGCTCCATTGCGCTTCCGTTTTCTCTACTTTTCCATTGATGACACTTTCAGATAATTTAGTGAGTTTCTCCGTCGATAGAGCTATCACCTGTGCAGATAAAACAATAGGAATAAAAAAAGTTAATATGAAACATAGCAAATTGAAAATTAACAATCTGGTTTTCATAATACACCTCCTCCAATGACGAAAATCTATGAAAATTATAAAGGATATAGACTATTTAAGGGTTTTATCAAAACAAATTAAGACGTCTCAGAATAAAACATCGTTCCGTTCATAAACTATGATTAGAAATATCGAGGTTTCGACTTCCAAGTGCAACACATGCAAATCCGTTCATTTCACTTTATGCAAATATATCGTAAAGCCTTATGGAAGCGCAAGCGTTTTATTTGTATAGTGATTCAATCGCTCTATGACAGGAGCTATTTCATTCTTCTGCATAAAATTAAAATGCCCTCAACCATGAAATTTGAAAGGGTGAGGGCATTTAAAGGTCTTTTAAGAATAGATAGGGTAACCGGGATGATCCGTTTCGGTCGAACCGGAGGCGAAACGCATCAGTCAGGACATCAATGACTATTTTTTAAGCGCTTTTGACGCCCGGAATGTCGATAATTTCGTTCCCAGGGGCGGCAATTCCTGTTTTATCGTCAGCCTTCCGGTCGCTGTATCGATGTTTCCGAATTCTCCATTGCATTCATAGACAAGCTTCGGAGAAAGCCCCAGCTCTGCAAGCGAAATGCTTCCTTCTATGACCCGCGGTGTATCGGGCAGAATCATTTCAATTCAAGGAATGTTACCGGTCTTGTCAGAAAATAGGTCGGCCACCGCGCATCACTTATGCAGCACCGCCGTATTTCAACGTCAACTTTGTTTTCATCGGTATAGCCATATCCCTGCTGATCAAAAAGGATCGGGACTCCGTTATACTCGCCGAGAAGGAGCTGACAATGCCCTCCGCAGCTCTGGATAGTAATGAATGGTTCATGCTTGAGGATTGCCTTGTACTGGTTTTCTTTCCCGATTTCCGGCTTCATTATTGACTGATCATGGCCGTAAAAAGTGAACAGGCCGCCGTGCCAGGGAAGCTCAAATCCGAAAACCGAGAAAATATCACGGTAGGTGGTTTCGTGCTGACGGCCGAAATATGCTCCTGACCAGTCATAGGTATTATCGAGAAGCTTGAGCGCTGTCACCACTACATTCCTGCGCGTATACGGCAGCCAGCCCACAGACACATCGGCGTTTTTTGGAAGCCAGGCTGTTTCGGTGGTGAATTTCCCGTTGGCTTTCCTTGCCGGAACTTTAATCATCCGTGTGTTGGCTTTCGTGACCTGTGGAATCGGATTGCCCATGCCTAACCATCCGGAGGCATAGGTACAGGTTTCGTCTGAATAATACTGGATACGGTCGCCGGTGCATACAAGGAAATTGGGAGAATTTACATACGCATCGATTTCCTTTTTATCCGCGAAAGCTATATCTTCGGATCTCGCCCAGCCGTAACCTTCCTCGCTGAGCACCAAAACATATTCTCCTGATAGAGAAGGATGGAGAACCATTACCGGCCTGGCGATTTTCAAAACGGTTACCGTCCATTGATCCCATCGGGTTTTGGCATTTTCAGTGATGCCCACCTGTTCGGGGAAAAATGAGGGAACATTCCGTATCCGTGTATACCTTACCGATATCCCTTCACGAACCTTTATCTCATCCGGCACCCGGTCGAGAGCCATTTCCTTTTCGAATTTATCAAGCTGTCCCGCGCTGTACTCTACTGCAAGATAATTTCCAAACCCTTTGCTTCTCATAAACTTTATTTCGCCTTTGATCCTGTCTTTCACCGTATCGGAAACAGCTTTAGCAGGAAATGCCCGAAGATTCGGAACCACAGATACTCGTCCCGGCCACCAGTAGGCGAGATCAGGCTTGTCGCCCGGAAAATTCTTTAACGGGTCGGGCGAAGAGATGAATTTTTTGTAATCGGCATTCATTTGCTTGATCTTATCGACGGTGATAATAACCTCGTCCGGTTTGGACATTTGTTTAATCCAGTACTCAGGTGTCCGCATCTCGGGGAGCGTCCCCGGAAGAACATCGGGAGCACGGTTGTAGAGTTCTGCGTATACAAGGCCGCCGGCAAGAATGAGACCGAGAAGAATCCCGCCGAGAATTTTGTCTGCATGTTTCAATTTTCTCTCCTTTTTCAAATTCATCCCAAAATCCAGTGTATTACGGTTCAGACATAATTTGTCTTTTCTATTTTATAACTTCATCCTTCATCCTTATCTTTAATAATCCACCTCATATACTTTATTATTTTTTTTGGCTTGTTTCCCAACTCCCAGATGCTTGCACATAACTTTGAAAACATCAGTGTTTTGGATCACTCCGCAAAGATCCATCGAATTGGGCCCATATGCGCTCACAGTAACATCTTCACCGGTGTGTCCGGTGGATTTTATCCATTGGATCGCAATAGGTTTTTCCCCATCGTTTACCGGGAAACCATCCATACCGAGAACATAATTTGGGAAACCGGACGAAGTCACCGTACTATCGGGTTTTGAAAGATCGTACATTCCCGCCAGATATGGTCCTCCGGTGCTGTGGTCGGGAACGACGATCACAAGGGTATTTTTATTTTTCGATGCAAAATCAAGCGCCACACCGACAATCCTGTCGCAGGCCATTCCTTCCCAGAGCCACTCCCTGGTTTTATGCTGATGAGCTGCATGATCGATGATTCCGGATTCCACCATAAGGAAAAAGCCTTTTTTGTTTTTTGAAAGGATTTGTATCGCTTTGGAAGCCATCTCCCACTGGGCAGGTTCTCCGGCCTTGTCTTTCGCCCTGTTGAGCTCGAACTGCATATCCCCGGCATTGAAAAGCCCGAGAAGCGTTGGGGTGGTTTCGGGATCGATTGCATTGAAACCGACATTGTTATAAACGTACGTGTATCCTTTTTCCTGCATTTCACGGGTGATACTGCGGTTATCCTTTCGTTTTGACAGAACGCCTTCCTCATCGGCCGTTCCGTTCGGGATCATATAGTCCCGTCCCCCGCCCATGACAACCTCGATTCCCTTTCCTACAAGATCATTTGCAATGAGTTCCCACCAGCTTCTGTTGGAACGGTGGGTATAGAATGCACCGGGAGTGGCATCTTCGATAGATGCAGTGGTAATGAGACCGGTGGAATACCCTGCCTTTTCGGCCAGTTCGAGAATACTCTCGACAGATTTTCCCGAAAGCGAGTCCCCCAAAACAGTTGTTGCGTCTTTGCCAACCACCCCGTTGATCGTTTTCACTCCAGTGGCATACGCGGTACCGGCTGCGGCAGAATCGGTGATGAGCGCATCCGCAGAATAGGTACGGCACCGTCCCTGAATGGGGAGTTTATCAATATTCAAAAGGCTGCCCGGTCCCCCTGTCATAGCTCTGATTGACGCCCACATAACAGTAGAACAGCCGTCGGGGATGATGAGGATCACATTCTTTTCCGCTGCTGAAAATGTCTGAATCCCAAAGAACAGGCCGAGGATGAAAATAAAGGTCTTCCGAGTATTGGACATCGCATTCTCCTGAGAATGGTAATTACCGCAAAATTAAAAAGCAAACATTGAAAAATATAGAAAGTATGTTTAACTATTTCATGGCCATATAGGTATAAGCTT
>JBAYHX010000024.1:0-15761 GCA_041665965.1 Candidatus Latescibacterota bacterium | reverse complement strand
TTCAGGGGGTTCGTTTTCCGAAATCACCACCTCGGCAGGAGATATCCGCTCCAATTCCTCCAGCCAGTCGCGAGATTCCGATATTTCACCGGCGAGAAATTCCCCTGTTGAAAGATCGGCCATCGCAATTCCCGCAAAAGCGCCGTCGAAAGAGAGCGCCGCGAGGAAATTATTGCTGCGGGAATCAAGGACATCCTCTCCCATGACTGTTCCGGGAGTTACCATCTGCACCACTTCGCGTTTCACCGGCCCCTTGGACTGGCCAGGAAGTGTGGTCTGCTCGCAGATAGCTACCTTGTGCCCGGCACGCAGAAGCTTTGTAAGATACACATTGACCGCGTGGTACGGTATCCCCGCCATAGGCACGGGATCTTTCTTGTTCTTATCACGGGAAGTGAGAGCAAGACCAAGTTCTTCCGAGGCGATCTTGGCGTCCTCGAAAAACATTTCGTAAAAATCGCCCATACGGAAAAAGAGTATCGCGTCATCATACTCTTTCTTTATTTCCAGATACTGCTGCATCACCGGGGTAAAATCGGACATCACAACCTCAAAAAACATAACAGAGATTAATCACGAAATAGTTGCTATTCAATATCATTATCCACTTAGACACCAAAGAAAATTTGGCATGAATCAGTCACATACACTCAACTCAGGGCCTAATGGTCCGCATAACCGACTGGCGGTGGGATATAGTGGAATTGCCTATCTGTTTTTAGAGTTATTATAGATAATACTCACTAATCATTAATAAATTCTTCAAGTATCCTGTCATATCTTTTAAATTTTTCCAATTCGATACTACCTCCACCCGCATTGAAAACATTATTTAGTTGCAGATAATAAGATGATTCATTGCTGCTCCAACCTTTTCTTTTGTTTCTCACAACATCTGCTAAGGTGGCTACAGCTCCAATAAAGCCAACTTGTCCCAACTGTAAAAAGTCAAATGGATTACCAGTGCCGGCAAATGCTCCAATAGCCGTTAACGTTGTTGGTAAGCCAATTGAAAGAGCAGCAGCACTTGCATCATTTACAGATTGACCAATAGTCCGAAGAATATCCTTTTGAGATCGGAGAAGTTTATTTTTGAAATTATCTATAACTACTTTTGCATATTCTTTATCTTCTACTTGTGAAACTTGTTCACTAAATTCCATTATTGAGTTTCTAAAAAGTTCTCTTCCTTCAGCAGACTTCGAATGAAAGTCCAAAACTTTCTTCATAGATGTATGTCTTAACCCACCTGGTAGTAGGGTTGTTAAAACCATGGATGTTGTTGCTTCGACACCATTCTCGTTGTAGATAAACTCATCTATATTACCGTCGTTTGTAAAGTAATGCATAATTGAGAACATATCGGAGTTATCAGTGAGTTTCGGAAGCTTTCTTCGTCTAGAGATTGTTTCTGCCAAAAATAACATATATGTGTTTGCAACTTCAGGTGATAGTTTTAGCCATCCGTTAGGATCAATTTTTTTGGAAAGCCCTTGAAAAATAGGTAGTATTCTTGCGTCCACTTTATCAGGATGCAACCTAACATCAACTTCTTCAAAACCTTCTACACCTGCAGGGATAACAGGTACAGATTCCCAAAAATTCTCAAAGCTTTCAGCGGTATTCGATAAATCTTCTGCTGTTAAGTTAATATTTTCAATTAAACCGGATGCAATAGCCTCTTTGATTTCATCAGAATCTTTAGGAGCATAAGAGTCAGGGACAATCCTATATATCTTTTCCCAAATGCACAGAGTACTTTTTACCCATGTTTCATCAATAAATTCTATATTGGGATAATAAAGAACATTATTGCATAAATTTTTATTGTTCATATAATTCTCCTTGATTCTTGATAAACAACAAATGCATTAGAAGACTTTATCACATACCCCCTACTTCACCACAATAACATTCGCTTTAGCATTCGTGATTTTCGAAACCTGCAAAGACATTTCTTCCGCTTCCTTACGGGAGTTGAAACTGCCTACCTGAACCAGATAGAAATGTTTGCTTCCCACAGTTTTCATCTCTACCCGTGAAGGAAATCCAGAATCTTTCAGCCGCCGATAGAGCTTGAGCGCATTGAAACGATCCTCGAACGCCGCCGCCTGAATGGAAAATTTCGAACCGCTCTCATCGGAACCAGCCTCTGTGCCGGATGAGTATTCTGCTTCACTTTGGCCGGTTTCTGCAGTCTGCTTTTTTTGTGCGGTTTCCGTAACAGGCCGGATCGAATCCTTTATTATTTTCCGGTCAGTTACATTATTCTGCCCGGTATCGTCCAGGGTTCCATTTTCTCTCAGGGTATGGGTCTGATAGCTTCCGGGAAAATTAGCAGCAAGACGCTGGGTGAATTTTACAGCATTTTCCTCATTACCAAGTTCGCGCCATGCCAGAGCAGTCACCTCAAGAACACGCGGGGTAAGGGCATTACCGTCATCCCTGCCCTCGAGAACTTTCCTCGCCGACTCCAGAGCATGGTTCCAGTCTTTATGAGCCGCATAGCACTCCATAATCCCTGCTTCGGCCAGCGTTTTTCTTTCACTGCTCTTTTCAGCATTCTGGCAATTACGGTAAGCGGACAATGCTTTTTCAACCTTTCCGGAGGCGAGGCATGTCATTCCGAGACGGTAAAGGGAATCGGCATAGCGCGGAGCAGATGGATATTGGGCTGCGATTTTTTCATAAACTTCCGCCGCCGCGGAAAGATCACCGTTGTAAAAGTGAAGCTCCGCTCTGGCATACGCTGCTTCGGCAGCAAGTGAACGGTCGGCCAGAAGCTCCGTTTCCTTGTAAAGGGCCTGCGCCATCCTTGGATCATCGGTTACCTGGGCGAGATAAAAGATGGCGAGAGGATTCCCCGGATCATTTTTCCTGTATTCCTCGAGCGCCCGTTTTGCCTCGTCTTTTTTCCCCTGGTTGATAAGGATGGTGATCTCTTTCGGGATAGTATAACGGTCAGCGGCAAATACGGTTGAAATCTGAAATCTGAAAATGGAGTGCGCCTTTTTGAAATCTGAAAACGAAGTACATCTTTCTGAAATCTGAAATGAGCAAAAGAAAAAAATGATAAACAAAGGCATAAGGCGCAAAAAAGGGTGAAACTGAAACATGACTATGCGCAGCAACCTGGACATAAAAGACGTATCATGCACACTCACAACGTTCCTCGTGCTTTCCCACCAGCGAAGCGCCGGTGGATTTTTCTATTCTGACAGCTGCAAATACTCCCGGTTTCAAGGATACATCCTGCGAAACAAATACGACAGGGACATTCGTTCCGGTAAAGCCATACCAGCCCTTTCCATCCCTGCTTGTACCCTTGATAAGGACGGTATGTAATTTCCCGATTTGTTCCCTGTTTTTACGAGCGGTGATAGCGTTTTGAAGGGAAATGGCATTTTTAAGGCGCTCAATTCTCAACTCTTCGGGAACTTTCCCCGCAAACTGAGCTGCCCGGGTTCCCTCACGTTCCGAGTAGCGGTAGAGATAGGCGAAATCAAATCCGATTTCTTCCATAACATCAAGCGTCGCGGCATAATCTTTATCAGATTCTCCGGGAAACCCAAAAATGAGATCGGTGGTAATATTTACGCCATTTATCATGCTTCTTGCTTTGTGAACCAATTCACGGTAATCGGAAAGACTATATTTTCGATTCATTGACTTAAGAATTGGATCAGACCCCGATTGAAGCGGCAGATGGAGATGATTGCAGACATTTTTACGGGCAGCAATGACACCCAGAATCTCATCGCTCAAATCTTTCGGATGAGAGGTAAGAAACCGTATCCATTCCATGCCGGTTCCTGCGGCTCGGTCGAGAAGAGAGGCAAAATCCACTGCGCCGTCACGATAGGAATTCACATTCTGTCCCAGCAAAGTTACTTCTTTACCGCCCTCCCCTTTCAACCGGTCAATCTCATGGATAATGTTTTCCGCCGGTATGCTGCGCTCACGGCCTCTGGTGAAAGGCACGACACAGTAAGAGCAGTAATTGTCGCATCCGCGCATTACCGCCACCCAGGAGGAGAAAGAACTGGAGCGTGAAGGTATTATTCCGTCGTATATCTCATTCTGGTCGAGCACGGTATCAACTGCAGTCCGGAAATTAGCGTCCCTTATCATTTCCGGGAGCCGACGGTAGGAATCAGGCCCGGCTACTATTTTCACCACATCGGAAATAAGGGCGTCGCCAAGCCGCTGCGCCATGCATCCGATCACTCCGAATATAAGCCAGGGCCGCACCCTGCGAAGTGATGAGAGTTCCCCTATACGGCCGCGGATACGGACCTCCGCGTTTTCACGAACCCCGCAGGTATTGAACAGGATTATATCTGCGGCAGTCATATTCGACACCACGTTATATCCGGAAGAGTGTAAAATGGCCGAGATATTTTCCGAGTCCAGTTTGTTCATCTGGCACCCGTAGGTTTCTATATAAACGGCAGTCGGATTCATTGTATACCTTTACCCCTCACGCAGGTCGGCGAGAGGAATACATAGCGTTATAGTCTGAACAGGAAAGAACGGTAACGTAAAAATAACACTAAGGTTATAATATATCAACCGTTACACGCCATGTCAAATATCCGTGCAAATATTTCAAACAAAGAGGCGGCCCGTTATATGTGGACCGCCTCTTTTTGATAATCAAAACAATGCAAACCTTTTTTCAGAAGAACCGTAACATCTTATTCCTTATTTTCAGGTTCTTCGGGAACGTTCTCAGAAAGCGGAGATTCGGGAGCTTCTTCCTCGTTAACAGGTTCAGCTTCAGGTTCAGTTTCAGTTTCAACCGTTTCCTGTTTCATCTCCAGGATGTCTCCGAATGCATCGCCGATTGTGACAGGTTTCGGCTGATGTTTCGCTCTGAATTCCTCAAGTTCCGTTTTGTCCTTATCTTTGAAATATTCACGGACGCTGAGAACGATCTTGCGTTGATCCTTGTCGAACTCGACAACTTTCAGCGGTAATTCATCGTCCACATCAAAAGCATCAGCCGGTTTTTTCACATCCTGCCCCATCTGGAAAGCAGGAACGAAACCTTCGATATCATTTTCAAGGGCGACTACCACACCGCGGTCCAGAATACGGATAATTGTGCCCTGAGTAACCATGCCCATTGCAAAGCGCTGCTCCAGGGTGGACCAGGGATCGTCAAATATCTGTTTGTGGCCAAGGGAAATACGGCGGTTGGCTTTGTCGATGTCCAGAATAACAACTTCAACCACCTGCCCCTTTTTCATGACCTCAGAAGGATGCTTGATCCGTTTTGTCCAGCTCATATCGGAAATATGCACCAGACCGTCAATACCTTCTTCGATCTCCACGAATGCGCCGAAGTTGGTGAGATTGCGCACTTTACCCTTCACCCGGTCACCGACAGGATGACGCTCGTCGATGGTAGCCCACGGGTCAGGCTCAAGCTGTTTGATGCCGAGAGATATTTTCTCGTTGGCTTTATCAACGCTCAGAACCTTTATGCTGATCTCGTCGCCGACATTCACAATCTTTGAAGGATGACGGATATGCTGAGTCCAGCTCATCTCACTGATATGAACCAGACCTTCGACACCCCGCTCAAGCTCCACAAATGCGCCGTAATCGGTGGTGGAAACCACTTTTCCGGTCACAACTGCTCCAACAGGATATTTCTCCTCGACTCCTTCCCACGGGTAGGGAGTGAGCTGCTTCATACCCAGCGAGATCCTTGTTTTTCCCTCTTCGAAATTGAGGACTTTAACCTTGATCCGGTCGCCGATAGAAACGAGTTCGGAAGGATGATTGATCCTTCCCCATGACATATCGGTAATGTGCAGAAGTCCATCCACTCCGCCGAGATCGATAAACGCGCCGAAATCAGTGATGTTCTTGACCATTCCATCTCTGACCTGCCCGATTTCGAGATCGGTCAGCACGGTATCGCGAAGACGCGAGCGCTCCTCTTCGAGCACAACGCGCCGTGAGACGACGATGTTGCGGCGGGTTTTGTTAATCTTGATGATTTTCAGTTTGAACGTTTCACCGATGAACTGGTCAAAGTTCTTGACCTGGCGGATATCAATCTGGGATCCGGGCAGGAATGCATCTACTCCGAGCAGGTCGACAACAATGCCGCCCTTGATGCGCCTTACCAGTTTCCCTTCCACCGGCATATTGTTATCATAAATATCTTTAATCTTATCCCATACCTTCATGAAATCGGCTTTTTGCTTCGACAGAACCAACTGACCATCCTGGTTCTCAACATCTTCTAAAAACACCTCGATTTTATCTCCGATGTTGATGTCTGATGTATCGCCGAATTCCTGAAGGTTTATGCTCCCCTCGCTTTTGAAACCGATGTCGATGATAACAGAGGTATCTGTGATCATCAGAACCGTTCCGGTCACGATGTTCCCCTGTTCGATTGATTTCATTGTCTCATCGTACTTTTCAAGCATGGAGCGATATTCGTCTTCGGAATATTCTGCCTCGTCAAAAAACCGCGCGGCCTTTCGAGTCAGACTGTCACGAATACTCGGAATTACTTCCGGTTCACCTCCCGTTATGTTGATTACTTCTCCTTCGGTTGCTAATGCCGAAGGTGTTTCATTGTTCATTGTTTCTTCAGACACGAATTTTTCCTCCTCACCTTTCTTTGGATTTGGCCTGATTACGCACGGCCATCTGCGAATTATGTAACTTACTAATATCGTTCATTATTCGAGTGGAAACAAGTAAATAATGTTCTTTCCTGGACGACGCCTGAATTTCTTCCGGTCTGAATGGAGGAAGGTAATGAATTGTTACCTTTGACCGGAAGAATTTTGGCCGAAAAGAACCCTCTATCCAGCAGGGGACAACCGGCACCCCGGCAACTACCGCAGCCATTCCGGCTCCGCTCCTTGGCTCGCCGAATTCCCCGGTTTTCGTCCGTGTACCTTCCGGAAAAACGATCACCGCCCACCCGTTTTCCAACCGGCGGATCATATCTTTGAGCGCCTGAGCGCTGAACCCCTCACGGTCAACCAGAATCGAATTGGCATAGGTTATAAACCAGCCGACAACAGGTACTTTGAAAAGTTCCTTTTTCGCGAAATAGGATACTTCACGGGGAATGGTACAGCCAAGAGAAGGCGGGTCGACTAACGAAGCATGGTTTGAGGCGATGATAACTGCCCCCTTGCGAGGCACATTTTCCAATCCCTCCACCCTGATCCGGAATAATATTTTCAGGATACACCGGGTCACAAGCTGTGCAAACCAGTAAAATGGGCGTCTCTTTTCACCAGTTCTTTTCTCTATATCCTTTACCATACCTCCAACCCCCGCTCTGTACGGATTAAGAATAAAGGATGAAGGATGATCTCAATCTGTGTATTTGAACTTTGAGGTTGGGATTGTTTACTCATACCTTCTCTCCGCGAACCAGCGAAACAATTGCGGCAACCTGCTCATCAAAGGTCATATTCGTTGTATCGATCAGAACAGCATCGGGAGCTTTCCTGAGCGGTGCAAGCTCACGTTCTGTATTTGCCCGGTCACGTTCCTTTATTTCCCCTATAAGTTCTTCCAGAGAGATTTCTGCTCCGCGAGCGACAAGCTCTCCATATCGGCGTTGCGCCCTGGCCTCAACCGCGGCGTCTAAAAATATTTTATAGTCCGCGTCGGGGAATACCACTGTTCCAATATCCCTGCCTTCCATGACCACACCGCCTTTTCGCCCCATCTCCCTCTGAAGCTGAGTCATCCTGTCCCGTACCAGACGCTGGGCGCTGACCGCAGATACGGCCGCTGTTACATCACGGTCTCGGATACGGCCGGTAACATCATTACCGTTCAGAAATGTCCGCTGGCCTTTTTCAGAGTTGACAAGTTTCACCCGTGAGGCGGCGGCTATTTCCCCGACGCCTGTTTCGTCTTCCGGGATTATTCCGTGATTCAGCACATCGAGGGTTACCGCACGGTACATTGCCCCCGAATCGACAAATACGAATCCGAGTTTTTCCGCCACTTTCCGTGCTGTTGTACTTTTCCCCGCGCCAACAGGGCCATCAATTGCTACTATCGGTTTACTTCTTTGTTTCGGAGGCTTTGCGCACAGTTCTTTCAATCGTTCAACCTCTTCTGCGATAAGGTGACGGTAGGAGCCGACCGGCAAATCTTTTCCGGTTATTCCGCCAAACGATTTTCTATCAAGGGTTATTACCGGATGTCCTATCGTTGCAAGCATCCGTCTGACCTGACGTTTCCGTCCCTGGTGAATGATTACCTCAACCAGCGAGGTATTGTCGGAGCTTTTCAGGATGTGCATGACAGCCGGCGCAGCAGGGCCGTCATCGAGCATCAGACCCTTCTCCATGCGACGGGTATCTTCTTCCGTGACCCGTCCACGAACTTCAGCGCGGTATACTTTTTCCACACCGAACGAGGGATGGGCAAGGCGGTGCGCCAAATCCCCGTCATCGGTGAAAAGGAGAACTCCCGAGGTATCTGCATCCAGCCGTCCTACAGGGAACACTCCCTTCGTCTCTTTTCCCAAAAGGTCAAGTACTATTGCCCGGCCGTGTGTATCGGACATGGTCACAATCACACCGGTGGGTTTATTGAGCACATAGCACTTTTTTTCCTGCTTTATTTCAAGTTGAGTCCCATCAACAGTAACTTTGTCTTGACCCGGAACAACATCACGGGCGGGATCGGTAACTACCACGCCGTTTATTTTGACTATCCCCTCACGGATGGAAACTTCCCCTTTGCGCCGTGAGGCGAATCCGCTTACAGAAAGAAAACGATTGAGCCTCAATAATTCCCCTTAGCCCCTGTCTGGGCTTCTATATCTTTGAAATAACGAACAGTTCCGACCTTGAGCTCCATTGTTGCATCATCATCGCAGACAATCACCGCATGAGGATGAAGCTGAAGCGCCGAAATCGTCCACATGTGGTTCACGCCTTCCTCCACTCCCATATGCAGGGCGCGAGCCTTGGAATGTCCGGATACAATCAGCATGACCTGACGGGCATCCATGAAAGTGCCGACACCGATAGTCAGCGCAGTCTTGGGAACGCGGGAAACATCGTTATCGAAAAAACGGGAGTTTACTTTCAGAGTATCGCTTGTGAGCGTCTTTATACGGGTACGACTGTTAAGGGAAGAACCCGGTTCGTTGAAAGCGATGTGGCCGTCGGGGCCTACTCCACCGACAAAAAGTTCGACTCCGCCATACGACTTGATCATTTTCTCATAGTTTGCGCATTCTGCTTTCAGATCGGAAGCATTACCGTTCAGGATGTGCACATTTTCGGGTAAAATGTCGATCTTGCCGAACAGGTTTTCCCACATGAAGGTATGATAGCTCTGGGGATGGTTCTGAGGAAGACCGATATATTCATCCATGTTGAATGTAACCACATTGGCAAACGACAGGGACCCTTCACGATAGAGCCTTATCAACTCGCGGTACATTCCGATTGGAGTAGATCCTGTCGGAAGCCCGAGGACAAAAAGTTTTTCCGGGGCAGGTTTGAATTTTCTTATCTGCAGGGCAACATACCCCGCCGCCCAGGAACTTACCTGTTCATAATCCGTCTGAACAACTAATCGCACGATTTTTCTCCCCATGCAAAGAAGAGACAAAACGATAACGGAGAATTTTATGTTTTCCCGTCAACTTGTTTCATTTGGGAATGATACAAGAAATCTGCCGGTGAATCAAGCACGTTTCTTTGGCAGATAAAACAAAAAAAACCGCAGAATCATCTACGGTCAGATTATTTGGCGTCCCCTAGGAGAATCGAACTCCTGTTGCAAGGATGAAAACCTTGAGTCCTCGGCCACTAGACGAAGGGGACGCTACATTAGATTTGATAATATATAAAAATAAGACAGGGGAATCAACGATAAAAGTGAAATTCTTCATTTTTCATGTTCCGGCAGCGATAGTACATTTTACAGGAAAGAATTTTACCGGGTGATATTTACCTTGTTGGATGAGTACAATTCCCATAGTTTACTACTATATATGAACTCGCTGAAATTACATATCTTTTCCCAAAGGTTTCACTATCTCAATCCTTTCGAATGCCCATAGAAGAGTTTATCATGGAACCAGAAACAAATAAAATCCTCAGCCATTTCCGGAAAATGCTATTCTTTTTCTTTGTGTCATCCCCTCTCTTCGGGAGCATACCTGTTTCTGCGGCGCTGACCGAAACTCACCCCTGTATCCTCTCTACTTCCCAGGAGCGTGAAACGATCCGCAGCAGGCTGTCCACAGAACCGTTCAACGGCTGGCGTGATCAGCTGCTTGTTCGGGCTGATAATGTTCTGAATAGCGCCTTAGCATGGGACAGCACAGCCGTCCCGAAAGTTACTCAGGCATATTACGCCAAACTGCTTGCCGGAGCCTATATGTTCTCCGAATCAACCCATGCAAATCACCAGAATTATGGTGATGAAGCCACCAAAGCTCTGAGCGCTGTGCCAAATGCAAGTTTCACCTCATTCTTTACGAGCGACCTTGAAATTTCAGAGGCGGCAGTATATTGGGCTGAAGCCTATGACATGCTGAAAGGCGAGGGGTTCGATTTCACTTTCGGCGAAACGCTGGACATGGAGCCGGATATCCGAAGCAGGCTCGCAAAACTCCGCGATTATATGGCAAAAAATTCTTTTACGGATATTTTTTCGTCCGGGATCGCTCACGATTTCACTTCCGCGGCATATATTTTTACAGACAACACGGATAACCACCATGTGAAACTCCAGGCGGCCATCGTGGTTCTCTCGCTTTCTATTCTCAGTGAATCCGGCTCTGTGGGCGACCTTAATTCCGCCCGGACAAGGCTCATGGATGCTTTGGGAAACATGACAATCACCGGAGAAAACGGAGAACCGTCCGGCGGGTGGGCGGAGGGACCGAACTACCATCTCTACAGCGCCCAGCAGTATCTCCCGGCGCTTATAGCACTGAAAAACATGAATATTTTTGATTTCACCACAATCCCCGAGCTTGTGGAAACCCACCTCTGGCTGCCGAAGATTGTGATGCCAGATGGGTACACCCCTCCGTTCAACGACAACGAGGCGGTATATTTTGATCCGGCCGGTCTTTTGTATTCTCTGCACCGGGACCGTACCGACCGTGACGCCCTTTTCTGGATGTGGGATCAGAACGGCAGAGCGGTCACACCTGCATTCCTGCCCGATTATCTTGCACGTTTCGACAATACCCCTCCACTTCACTCGAATCCGGGAGAACTGGGGTGGACGCCGACCGGTTTCTATCCCGAAAGCGGATTTGCCCGATTCAGGGATTTCTGGGACGCCGGCAGTATCTACCTGCAATTTCTCTCAAAACACGGAGAGGCGAGAGAAAAAGGTCAGGCGCACAACCACCCCGACCCTAATTCGTTTATCCTTCATGCTTTCGGGAACATGCTTCTTTTGGACAGCGGCTATGGCGGCTGGGCATATCACGACAGCACCCGGTACGCCCGTAATCATAACCTGATCCTGGTGGATGGCGACGGCCCGCAAGAGGCTTCCCAAGGTGATTTCTCCGGTTTCTGGCAAGCCAACAGCAGCAACGCCACGCTCGACAGGTTTTTCACCGTCACTTCACTCGATTACGCTCACTCTGTAACTACTTATCCATCCACTAATAGCGCCATTTTTGAACGGTCGGTCATCTTTCCATCTCACCGCTACTTTTTTCTCTTCGACCATATTTACAGCCCTGACGTAAGAACCTATACCCTTCTTCTGCACGGCAACGGAGGAGGGACATCCGGCGGAACGTTCACCAGCCTTGATTCCGGCGCCATCTGGGAACAGGACAAGGCATCAGTCCGTACATTCACTGTCGGCTCCTCCCCGCTCACCTTTTCTTCAACGGAAATGAAACACGCGGTGTACAGCCGTTCGTTTTCAAGCCATACTGTGCTGGAGGTTTCCCAGAAAGCTTCCGAGTCGCTCTTCCTCACCCTGCTCTACCCTGATCGTAAGGGTGCGGTTTCGCCAAATATCGCTGCCGTGAATGTGTCCCGGGGAAAGGGAATCAGCCTTGCTTTCAACGACACCACCGATTATGGAGCCATTCGCACCGCTGTTTCCCCTATGTCGCTGACAGCAGGCAATCAGAACCTGACAACGGACGGGCAGTGTTTTCTTGCCAGATATCTTCCCCAGGGAGAACTCGATCATTTTTCTTTTTTCAACGGTTCCTTTGTGGTATCCGGCGCCGATACACTGATCAGGAGCAATAAACAGGTAAATCTCACCGCTGTCTACGAAAATCAGAGTGCGATTTCAGGGTATATTCAGACCAATACGGAAACGGTCATCACTCTCTTTGGCTTTTATGCGGCACGGGTTACTTTCGGGGAAAACGAAATTTCTTTCATTCCGGATGCTAATACTGTACGGTTTGCGGTCGCCGGAGACGGCCAGTGGCGTGTCGAGGGTTACTTATCCAGCGAGAGCCTCAAGCCTCCCGAAAACGTTCATATAACAGACGTTCCGGATGACAACGGTCACCAGCTTCGTCTCACCTGGAAGCTCTCCCCTTCCGAAAATGAGGGGCTGGTGGATTACTACAGGATTTTCCGCTCCCGCAATGCAACGCTGACACAGCCGATACTCTTCCCAAAAAATGTCCCGGTCGATTCGCTTCTCGCGCTTGAAAGCAAATTCACCGTACTGGTCGATTCGGTAACAGCGGGGATCACAGAATACCTCGACACCGTATATTATGACGGCATCCCCTACTATTACTGGCTTCAGGCTGTCGGGCCGCGGGGAAGCAGTTCGAAAGCGGCTGCGAGTATTACAACTTTTGTGGATTCCATGCCGGTCGGTTTTTCAGTTGGAGACCCGTTCCCCAATCCGTTCAATCCATCGACCACCATCAAGTTCTCCCTTCCTGCGCCGGGTAAGGTTAATCTGATCGTCTACGACATCGCCGGCCGTAAAGTGCGTGAACTCATTTTAACACAACTACCAACAGGAATACATTCAGCGTTTTGGGATGGCCGCGATGCTTCCGGCAGGCCGGTATCCTCCGGGGTATATTTCGCGCGGCTTACGATGGGTAAATATACAGCGGTAAGGAAAATGCTTTTGATGAAATAAAAACCTATAATTTTCAATACCGTTTGATTATAAGATTCATATATTACCACAAGTTTAATTCAGATATTGAGAGTTAGCTCACCGTGAAACCAAAGACTTGATCAGGTACATTCAAAATCCCGGAGGATCGAAAAATGCTGCTGTCTCAAAAAAATCTGTCAAGGTTGGTAATTCGCACCGGTTTCATCTCGGTTCTTCTGTTCGCCGGAATTTCGAGTTTTAGCGGCGCTCAGGAAAAAAATATTTACCAGAAAGACGATTCCATAGTCTTTGAAACCGCAAGCCTCCGATATATTACCGGCTCTGACGGGATACTGCGGGAATTTTCCGATACATCCTCGCACAAGAACTATCTGGACACCTCCGAGCGGACTCCTTTCATGGCAATCCAACGAGATGGCAAGTGGATCGGTTCCTCATCTGTCGAACTGGTTCACGGGTTTCTCTATGTCACATTCGGAGATTCCGGAGTATGGGCAAGAATACACCCACGCGCTTTTTCGTCCTACCTGACCTTTGAACTTACTTCGATGAACGATCATACCATTACCGCGCTCCGTCTGGCGTATCTGCCGCTGACGATAAAAGACCTGGTCAGTTCAAGCATTACATCATGCCGCAACGCTGAATACAGCGCGACTATCATCCCTCTCAATATCGAAACCGTTTCGGCTCCTTCCGGTGGTCAGAAAACTATCCTTCAGGGCTGGTGCGAAAAAAGTGTCCGTCTCGAAGGCGCAAAGATTGCGCTTTCCGGCTGTCCGGCCGGAAAACTCCTCGATACCATAGAACTAATCGAGGTGGAGAACGGCCTTCCCCATCCGACCATTGGAGGAGTCTGGGCGAAAAAATCACCCGATATGATGAAATCGTACCTCTTCGTCGATATGTCGGAGAAAATAGTGGATCCTATGGTTGACTACGCAAAAGCCGGCGGATTCGGGTATATAACCATCTATGGCGGAGAATGGAATAAAACTCACGGTTCCTATGTGGTGAACGAAAAGAATTTTCCCAACGGTGCAGCGGGTCTGAAAGCTACAATCGATAAAATCCACTCCGCGGGGCTGAAAGCCGGAATGCATCTCCTCGATGCGGTGATTTCCAAAGACGATCCTCTGGTGAAAAATCCTTCCGATCCCGGATTTTTGAAATACCCGGATCTGCGAAGATTCCTTGCCGCCGATATCAGCGCCGAGGATACCTTTATTCCGACAACCACTTCGCCGGAGGGGCTTCTTGCCAAAGCGGACAAATCACGCTTCCACGGCCGTGATCTGCTCATCGATAATGAGATCATCGTCTTCGATGATATAAAAACAGATATCCCCTATGGATTTACCGGGTGCAAACGCGGTGTTCATGAGTCCAAATCAGCCTCGCATACAAAGGGGGCGACGATCGACAATTTTGCGGAATTTATCGATTTTTACCTCCCGGATATGAAATCAAGCCTCTATGACCGTGTTGCTGCGGGGGAAGCAGCTTCTCTCGACGCCTACGGTTTCGATTACATTTATCCGGACGGAACGGGGGAGAATCTCGGATATTATCCCGAAAAACCGTATTGGTATTTCTCCAATCTTTTGACATCCAAGCTGTATAATAACACCAAACGGGAGGTGATGTGGGGGCATGCCCCGATATCCAATTACTCCTGGCATGTCTATGCACGGGGAAACACGGTGGATTTTGCAGAGGTCGGGATGATCCAGCATTTCAACAGGACATCGATAGCCAATTCAAGATATTCCATAGCGGATATTCAACCCTTTGAATTCGGCTGGTTCGGATATTTCACCAAGAGTCTGGAATGCGAGGCTACCCGTCCGAGAGAATTGGAATATGCATGGAGCAAGGCTCTTGCTTATGGAGCAGCAATGTCGCTGGAAACGAACAAGGCTGCTCTCGACGCCAACGGCAGAACCCGTGAGATGTTCGCAATGATAAAGAACTGGGAAGAATTGAAGATGAGCGGTTACTTCCCGGAATCAGCCAAAGAGAAAATGCGTGTACCGGGCAGGGAATTCACCCTTGGCAAAGATAACAGCGGGAACTGGGCGGCTTTCCCGATTTCCTACGGCCCGGACCGTTATGTCGGCAAAATTGACGGCGCATCGAATGTTTTCACCTATATGAACGCAAACAACTCGCAGCCTTTGCGTGTTTTTATTCAGAATATGCCGCACCTTCAGGATTACGGGAGCAAGGAAAACATCGTCCTCCTCGAAACGGGGCCGCTCAATCTTAATACAAAAGGCCGCGGCCCGCTGGGAAGCGAAAGCCATACCACCCAGGGTCTGACTTTTGACATCACCGTTTCGAACAAACAGCCGCGCTCCGGCGGAAAGAGCTTTATGGTAACAGCCAAGAACGGGGGAACTTCCCAGGAAGGCTGGGGCTGCGCGGAGATCATCCTCGACAAGCCGCTGAACCTTTCGGAGCATCGCGCGGTGGGAACATGGGTTTTTGGCGACAAAAGCGGGACATGCCTTCATTTTGTCCTTGAAGACGGGGGCAGATGGAGTGTCCGCGATTTCTGGGTAAAACTCGACTTTGAGGGCTGGCGGTATGTAAAAATCCCGGAGGCGGCCAAGGGGGAAGTTTATGATTTTGTGTACCCGTACAATAATTACTGG
>JBAYHX010000023.1:0-15782 GCA_041665965.1 Candidatus Latescibacterota bacterium | reverse complement strand
TCATAGGAATATCCCTGCTCGGTGAGAAACAGCTGACGTTTTGCCGAGAACTCCTGATCCTGCGTATCACGGGTTATAACGGAGTAAAAACGCGCCATACCACCATTCTTTTTCGGCCTGAGTATCCTGCCCAGACGCTGGGCTTCCTCCTGGCGTGATCCGAAGGTTCCGGAAACCTGAATTGCCACATTGGCGTCGGGCAGGTCAACCGCAAAGTTCGCTACTTTTGAAACCACCAGCAGTTTGATCTCACCCTTCCTGAAAGAACTGTATAGCTTTTCACGGGAAAGGTTATCCACTTTCCCGGTGATGATGGGCGCATTAAATTCCTCTGCCAGTTGTTCAAGCTGTGATATATACTGTCCGATCACCAGCACCAGATCATCCTGGTGACGGGAAATCAGGTGTTCTACCACCTTGACTTTGTTAGGGTTCTCGGAACCTATCCGGTATTTTTTTCTCAATCCGGCGACAGCATAATCCATCCGCATTTCGGCGGGGAGCGAAACTCGAATTTCTGTGCAGCTTGCTTCCGCGATCCATCCCTGCTTTTCCAGATCCTTCCAGGGAACATCGTATTTTTTCGGGCCTATCAGACTGAAAACATCAGTCTCATGGCCATCCTCACGGATAAGGGTGGCGGTGAGCCCCAGCCGGC
This sequence comes from Candidatus Latescibacterota bacterium, assembly GCA_041665965.1. Lineage (GTDB taxonomy): Bacteria > Latescibacterota > Latescibacteria > Latescibacterales > Latescibacteraceae > JAUYCD01. The sequence continues at coordinate 15,124 of JBAYHX010000023.1, read as the reverse complement.
GTTTTGCCTGGATGTCAGCGGTGTAGCGGAATACAGGCGCGGGGAGCAGATGAACCTCATCATAGATGATAAGGCCCCAGTCCTCACGATTGAAAAGACCGAAATGCGGGAAGCCGGAGAGCTTGGTTTTCCGGTAGGTGAGTATATGGTAGGTCGCGATGGTTACCGGTCTGATATCTTTATGCTCGCCTGAATATTCCCCAATATCGTTTTCTGTCAGAGTGGTTTTTTCGATAAGCTCCTGCCGCCATTGACGAAGAGCGGTGATGTTTGTGGTGAGGATAAGGGTCATAGCGGAGCATTTCACCATTGCTCCGATTCCGATGATCGTTTTCCCCGAACCGCAGGGGAGCACGATCACCCCTGAGCCGCCTCTCTCGCTTCCTCCTGCATAAAAAGTATCGACCGCTTCATTCTGATAGTTACGAAGGCAGAAAGCTTTCTCATCGCTTGTTGTATCCCGTAATTGAATATCGATGTGGCGGCCGGGAGTATAGCCGGCAAGGTCTTCGACCGGAAATCCGAGCTTTATCAGAACCTGTTTTAAGAATCCACGGCAGGCGGGAACTACAGCAAGGGAATAGTTATCCAGATACTCGTCGATATATGGCCGCACCTGGTCATTATTCCATATCTCCGTTATAATGAGCGGGTCTATGGATTCCAGCCGGAGCAATCCTTCCGAGGAAACGAGCTTGAGTTTGCCGTAACGGCTCATCTGCTCTTCTATTTCGAAAAGGATGGAACGGGGAATTTCGTACTTTGAAAACTGCTCAAGGTCTTTTATAACCGTTTGGCTGGTAAAACCCAGAGAAGCAGCATTCCATAGGGAGAGCGGGGAGAGCCGGAAGGTGTGTATATGCTCCGGGCTTTTTTCCAGCTCGGCAAACCGTGAAAGGGCGTTTCGAGCCTGGATGAAGAAAGGATTATCGACTTCGAGCAGAATACTCCGGTCGCTCTGTACGATGACCGGATTTTCCGGATTGTAGATCATAAATTATTGCTCCCTGGAATGGCAGAACTTTGCAATATAGCAAATAAAAACGCATAAGTCAATGATGAGAATGATATTTTGAACACTTCCCCATTTTTTGTTTTATCAAAAGCATGACATATAATTATCTATTCTTAAAATCTACTCTTAAAGACAAAATCCCCCCGCCGCTAAGGCGGCGACCCCCTTATCGAAGGGGGTTAATTCGTTACTGTTAATTGTATTTTATCCCCTTTAAAAAAGTGGATGTGGAGGACAGAGGGATATTATTTTAAAGGATTTACAAATTCGTCAAATAATATTTTCACGCCCATTGTTTTATATAACATAAATAACTACAAACTTTTACACCATTCCATGTAAAAATTTCGGGGGATTGCCAGTGAGAATGATATTTTGAACACTTCCCCATGTGCGTTTCAAATCGAACTAAAGCTGCATTAAAAAAGCCCCAAAGCTTTATTTGGGGCTTGAAAGAAAGAAACACAATCTTTTTACCAACTTGTTTTATACAGTTAAAAGTGATTTTTCGCATCACTGTTGCAATGAAATTTCACCACCGGGTTTCACTGCGCAAGGCCACAGGTTTCCCGAGAATCTCGCTTAAGATGATTCCCCGGACGAGTTCGGAGCTGCAGGCTGTCAACGCCGGACAGAGCTGGTATTTATCCCCCCCTATACGATGATTTCCCGTTCTTTTCCGGGATTCCACCATCTTCGGAACGGATTCATAAGCAAGCTGATGTTCTCCCGGCGGCTCTGTTTGCGGAGAAATGAAAGAACCCTCTTTTCTCTCTTCTTCGTACCGGTAAATCTTTTCGGCAAAATTTCTCCGAGGCGATTCTGCCGGTTTCATCTCGGGATATGATGCCGATTCCGGATAGGGCGCTTCTTCTTCGAAAATTTCCGGCTCGTTTTCAGAAAGTTCCGGCCAACCGTGGGACGAGGGCGGAGCAGAAGGCTGCCCTGTGATGTCTCCGCCCTTTTTCGCCACTTCCTGCATTCGCTTGAAAATGGTAATTATTATCACCAGGATGATGATAACGTTGATGAGAACGTCCATCAGATTGTCTCGCCTTCACTGTTTTTTTCAGGTTCTGCGTCTTTTGATATGGAGCCGCGCATATCTGTGTCAGCCTTGATGTTCATCATCTTATAGTAATCGAATACGCCGAGGTTGCCCGAGCGGAAGGCTTCCGCCATTGCAAGTGGAATCTGAGCCTCCGCTTCCGTGACTTTCGCGCGCATCTCGACAACTTTGGCTTTCATTTCCTGCTCGAGGGCGCGCGCCATCGCACGGCGTACTTCCGCCCGTGCCTGGGCGATGTTCTTATCTGCGTCCGCCTGCGCCATCTGCAGTTTTGCGCCGATGTTTTCGCCGACATCAACATCCGCGATATCGATAGAAAGAATCTCGAACGCTGTTCCGGAATCCAATCCCTTTGCCAGCACCACTTTGGAAATCTTGTCCGGATTTTCCAGCACTTCCTTGTAGGATTCGGAAGAGCCGATAGTGCTTACAATGCCCTCCCCGACACGGGCGATAATGGTTTCTTCACCAGCGCCGCCGACCAGACGGTTGATGTTGGTGCGTACTGTCACCCGGGTGATGGCTTTCACCTGGATGCCGTCTTTTGCCACTGCGGCGATGGAAGGGGTGGTGATGACTTTGGGGAGAACGCTCATTCTGACCGCCTCGAGAACATTCCTTCCCGCAAGATCGATGGCGCACGAGCGCTCGAAAGTAAGCGGAATCGAAGCCTTGTCTGCGGCGATAAGCGCATTTACCACAGCAACGACGTTTCCGCCGGCAAGAAAGTGCGCTTCAAGAGCGTCGCTCGAGACTTTCAGCCCTGCTTTTGTTGCCGAAATGAGCCCGGTCACGATGAGCGGAGGCGGAACCCTTCTCAACCGCATTCCCACAAGCGAGAAAAGGCTGATGTGAACTTTTGCCGCAACCGCCGATATCCACAGCGGAACCGGAATCGCCCAGAAAAAAAGCCATATAAAAACCAGAAATACAGCAACGGCGAAAACAACCAGTAAATCCATGTTATCCCCCTTCTTTCAGTTCGACTATGATACGGGCGCCTTCGATTCCTGCCACCCGTATCGGTGAATTTGCCTCGATAAACTCTCCATCGGTAACAACATCTATACGGTTTCCCTCTATCGTCGCGATTCCCGCCGGGCGGAGCTTGGTCAGCGCAGTCCCTTCTTTGCCTACAAGCGCTGTGTAATCATCGATGGAAGAATGACCTTTCTCGTCATATTCAAGACCGACCGAACGCACTGTCCTGCTTTTCAGCGCAAATAGTATCAACACAACTGCCCCGACAGCACAGAGCAGCATGGTAACGAGCGCCCCTTCGAATCCATACGCCACCCGCGCCCGCCAGACGCCGTATATGATCATTCCGATTCCCAGAATTCCGGGAATGGAGAATCCCGGGATAAGGAGAACCTCGATCACCAGAAGAATGAAACCGCATACTACGAGAAGAGCTATGGTCAGCGTGGTCATGAAAGAGTCCTTACACTGTAAAAAAATAATTTCGGAAATGAAGCTCCCCGCCCCAAGCGACGGGGTATCCAAAGATAATCCCCCTGTCACCTTTGGTGACATCCCCCTTATTAAGAGGGATAAAAGAGAACTACTTTTTCTCTGCCACTAATGTCGGTTGCCCCCCTTAATAAGGGGGGATGCCGCAGGCAGGGGGGATCTTACGCCGCTAAGAGATTAAAAGAAATGCGTTCTATTTTTTCTCCCGGATAAATCGTGCCGCCGCCCGAAGACGAGCAACAACGCTTTCCTTTCCGATAAGGACGAGCAGCTCGAAAAGCCCCGGGCCGTAAGTTACCCCGGTTACCGCCAGACGGGTCGCGTGGATCAGTTTCCCCGGATTAGCCTCATATTTTTCCGCCAGTTCCCGTACTGCATTTTCAGCGGCTTCTTCAGTAAAAACACTTTCCGCATCGATTCGGTCGGCAAGACCGTCGAGAAGGTCGGCGGCCTGGGGGTTCCCAAAGTATTTCGACACGCCCTTTTCTTCATAGGTTTCCGGCGCATGGAAAAAATAACCGCTCTGGCTGACGAAATCCGGAAGAACTCTGCACCGTTCTTTCAGAAGATGAATGATCTTGAGCAGGTACTCGCGTTCCTCTTTCCTGTCTCCCGGGGGGATGAGACCCTCATCGATAAAGCGGGGCAGAACGAGCGTTAAAATCTCTTCCGCGGGGAGTTCGTTCAGATACAGGCCGTTGAGCCATTCAAGCTTCTTGAGATCGAAAACGCCGCTCTTTTTGGCGATCCCCTCTATAGAAAACGCCTGAATGAGTTCCTCGACGCCCATTTTCTCACGGTCATCTCCGGGATTCCAGCCGAGCAATGTCAGAAAATTCACCAGCGCCGGGGCAAGAAAACCCATGTTCTGGTATTCCATTACCGAAGCGGCGCCGTGACGCTTGGAAAGCTTTTTCTTGTCCGGCCCCAAAACCTGCGGAAGATGGCAAAACCGGGGAATTTCATGGCCAAGAGCGTTCATGAGCATCATCTGCTTGGGTGTGTTCGATATGTGATCATCGCCGCGCATCACCAGCGTAATATTCATATCCGCATCGTCCACCGCTACTCCCAGCAGATACACCGGGCTGCCGTCCGCCCGTGCGATGATGAAATCCCCGATCGTATCGTTGTTGAACGTTGTGACGCCATGCACGAGATCGGTGAACGAAGTCTCTCCCGGTGAAACACGAAACCGTACGGTAAAGGGACGGCCTTCTTTCAGATTACGGTCAATCTGCTCCTTTGAAAGGCTGCGGCATTTGCCGGAATACTGGAATGTCATCTCGGCGGGATTTCCCGTACGTTCGGCTTCCAGTTCCTCTTTCGTGCAGAAACAGCGGTACGCCGACCCGTTTTCGAGCAGTTTTGCTACCGCCCCGCGGTATAATTCGCTCCGTTCGGATTGACGGACCGGTTCCTCGTCCCAGTTGAGCCCCAGCCAGGTGAGACTGTCGAGAATCGATTTCAGATAGATATCGGAGGAGCGCTCGCTATCGGTATCCTCGATGCGAAGCAGGAATTTCCCGCCGGTCTTGCGGGCATACAGCCAGTTGAAAAGCGCCGCCCGTGCGCCGCCGACATGAAGGTCACCGGTGGGTGAGGGGGCAAAACGTAGACGTTCGGTTGATTCCATAAATCAGGAACTCCTATCAGAATCTAAATATTCTATTTGATTTAAAAAATAAAGAGGCGAATCGAGCGCCTCTTTACCCTATAAAATTCTATCTTATAGCATCTATGATTCTATCGCAGATCTAAATACATCTGACAACTGACGCGCCAGAAGTGCAGAAAGAAAAGTCTCCATGATAGAAACATCTATTACGCCCTTGGAAAAAGATAAATCCGCTGCATCCAAGGCCTGATAATAAGGCTGTCGATTTGCAACAATTTGATCGGGAATGGTGTTTGAACCTGGAAGCCTATATCCTAACTTGGCGCACAACAATAAATATGAAACAGCCCGTGAAGTTCGTCCATTACCACCTGCAAATGGATGTATCCAATTGAGTTTCCACATCACATAAGCTGCCAAATGCAAAGGAGTTGAAATATGCCAGTTTTCATTTATATAATCGCACATTTCTTCGACGAATGTAGATACTTTCTCCCATGGGGGTGGCTGATGATCTGTCCCCTTTATCACTACAGGGTCGCGTCTGTAATTACCGGCGCAGGAATAGATTTCATGAATAGCTATTCTATGAAGAGTCTGAATAGTAGATGGACGGAGGCGAAATTTAATTCCTCCTTCAATTTCAGCTATAAGTCGGACGACCTCATCAAATTGAAGCAATCCATTTCTTGCTTCAATTTGCGCTTTATGCTCTGGATCACGGAATAATTCATGAGGTCGGGGTCTTGAATCCCTTCGAATATCAGTCTCTCTTGTCATCTCGCCGATTCAGCTCTTCAGCAGCTCTGTCTACAGTTTCACGTGTGATCCGCTCGTTTTCAAAATGCGTATTCCCATATGCGAAACTTCTCCTTTGCCGTTCGGCATCGGGGGAGGATATTGGAATTTTTTTCGCAGCTTCGATGAGATTTTTCAATTCTTCAGACATTATTCCCTCCATTTTTCTTAATAACCCAGATCGAAGGGTGTATAATACATCTCAACTCTCGTAGATTATTCCTATAATTAAAATATAAACGTGAATTAGAAGTTACAAGTTCCTTTTTTTTATAAAAAAGCTACGCATTCATCCTTCCCTTTTCTTTATCTTCTCCCACTCATCCTTCAAAGTCACCGTACGGTTGAATATCAGATGTTCCGAAGTCGAGTCCACTGAATCAACACAAAAATATCCCATCCGCTCGAATTGAACACGGCTTCCCGAAACGGAACCGGCAAGGCTCGGCTCAAGGCGGCAGTCTGTGAGCACTTCAAGTGAATTAGGGTTCAGATAATCCTTGAAACTGCCTTCCATTCCGGCGGGATTTTCCACTGAAAGCAGACGGTCATAGAGACGGACTTCGGCAGCAATCGCATGCTCCGCCGAGACCCAGTGAAGGGTTGCTTTGACCTTGCGGCCGTCCGGGGAGTCCCCGCCGCGGGTCGCCGGATCGTAGGTGCAGCGAAGTTCTGTTATCTCGCCGTTCTCGTCTTTGACCACGCCGACGCAGGTGATGAAATACGCATAGCGGAGCCGTACTTCACGGCCGGGGGCGAGACGGTAGAATTTTCCCGGCGGATTCTCCATAAAATCTTCGCGCTCGATATAAAGCTCCCGTGAGAAAGGCACTTTCCGTGTTCCCGCGCCGGGGTCTTCGGGGTTGTTGATGGCGTCCAACTCCTCGGATTTACCTTCAGGATAGTTTTCGATAACCACTTTAAGCGGCCGCAGAACAGCCATGACACGGGGCGAGTGTTTGTTCAAATCCTCGCGGACATGGTATTCGAGAAGAGCGACATCGACCATGCTGTCACGTTTAGCCACGCCGATCCGCTCAGCGAAATTCCGAATCGCCAAAGGCGTGTATCCACGGCGGCGCATTCCCGAAAGAGTGGGCATCCGGGGGTCATCCCATCCGGTGACAAATCCTTCCTGTACCAGTTCGAGGAGTTTTCGTTTGCTCATCACCGTGTAGGTCAGATTGAGACGGGCAAATTCTATCTGCTGCGGATGGCAGGGCACATTCAATTCGTCCAGGCACCAGTCGTACAGGGGACGGTGGTCCTCAAACTCGAGCGTACAGATGGAATGGGTGATCCCCTCTATGGAATCGGAAATACAGTGGGTGAAATCATACATGGGATAGATACACCATGCGTTTCCGGTACGGTGATGCTCGGCATGAATGATGCGGTAGATGACCGGATCGCGCATGTTCAGATTCGGGGAGGCCATGTCGATCTTCGCGCGCAGCACCTGGGCGCCGTTCGGGAATTCCCCCGCTCTCATTCGTGTGAACAGGTCAAGGTTTTCTTCAATGGAGCGATTACGGTACGGGCTGTCTTTTCCCGGTTCGGTCAGAGTCCCGCGGTATTCCCTCATTTGATTTGCGTTCAGGCTGCACACATATGCTTTTCCGCTTTTTATCAGATCGACCGCATACTGATAGAGCTTTTCGAAATAATCGGAAGCATAGAATAACCGGTCGCCCCAGTCAAATCCCAGCCATTTTACGTCGTTTATTATCGATTCAACGTATTCGACATCTTCTTTGCTGGGATTGGTGTCGTCAAATCTCAGATTGCATTCGCCTTTGTACTCAAGTGCGAGGCCAAAATTCAGGCATATGGATTTGGCGTGTCCTATATGAAGGTACCCATTCGGCTCAGGAGGGAAACGTGTGTGAACCCTGCTGTCGTTTTTATTCAACCGCAAATCTTCGTTAATAATTTCCCGTATAAAATTGGTGGGTGCAGCTACTGCTTTTTCGATTTGAGGCGACTCAGATACGCTGCCTTTTCCGGAGCTGTCATTATCGGTGTTCGAAGTATTCATTCCATGTCCTTTAATAGTTAGGAACAACCGGTATTATAAATATATATCTTCAATTCGAAAGTAAGGTAACGGCCTGAAAAGTATCGGATCACTAAAAACCGGTTTAAAGAGGCGAAATGTTACATGGACTCATGCAATTTTGCAGAATATCCTTCTGAAATATAATCCGTACGGTCAGCTTCCATTTCCAGCTCGATCCCCCCGAAGAGCCCCGCTGAAAGATTATAAATAACGGCAAATACAAGGGAGAGGAAACTGCCTGTGAAACCGAATATACCTGTACATAAAACCGGGAAAATGATCAGTCCGCCAAATCCGAATCCGTGAATCTGCTCGGACAGCATCATCGAAATAAGAGACCAGAAGAATGCAAATATAAGCCCCAGGAAGACTCCCGTTACGAATCCGAATACACAGGAGACACAGCCGCCGATTTTCATAGCAGACCAAAGACCGATTCTTTTCACTTTCCATTTGCTGATCATTTCGAGCCTCAAACTTCAAGAATCAAACTGATAATTGACGAAAAACCACAACAATTTTTCATAACTTCAATAATATAGATTAAAAAATGGTATAATCCAACACTTAATAGGTTGATAAAAAACATGTTTAAATGAAAGCTCAAGGCGCTGCGTTTTTTTAAAGTAACGTTGAAACGTTTAATTCTCTATGGATAAGAAATACTTGACAGAAAACTCGGAGCACCCCCGGCGAACTCAATTATTCTCCGGTTTGTTTTCGGGGAGCTTTTGATTTCTCTGGAAGTCATGAGGAATAGGAGTCAGCGGTTTTTGAATTTTGGGGAGTTGCGGGATCGGCGAATTGGTGAATAATTTCGGAGCAGAATTCCTCCGGACAACAGGATTGCGCGGGGTAGTGGTTTTTAAAATCTTGTAATCGATATCAGGATTGATCTGCGCTTCGAGAATTTTGTAATCGATCTTTGGGCTGGGTTTGAAAACAGGCATGGCAGATGCGGCAGTATCGGGCAAAACGGAGTCCGGTACACCTGAAATAAAATGATCTTTGGCATTCAAAGGGTATTGCGCCGTAATGAGTTCAATGGCTGTGACACACTGCGGGACTCCCAGAAAAAGGAGAGAGCAGAAAAGCTGGAGTATCACGAATTTTCCAGTAAACATGTTAAATGCTTTCCAAAATACTTCAAATATTTTTGGAAACACCTGCTTTGGGGCTGTGTTAGTATGCTGTATACCGTAATATTATTTAATTAATTTCTTCTGTCAATGTTTATTTTCTATACCTTTCAAAAGAATCACACGCATCAGAGATTCGGTTATTATTACCTGTTTCTCTCTATAGAAGGGAGAAGGGCATGTCTTAAAAATGCTTCGCTTACCTGCCAGTAAATCATCGCACATCGAAAACGGGGAAAAGCGAGCGGGCTTCATCGAGGATTGCCGGGGGAAATGAGCGGGAAGGCGCATCGACAAGTTCCCTGTCCGATACTCCCTGACCGTTGAACTTCTGGAGGTAATATGTTTTTATGCCGATCTTTGCCGCTGTGCGCATCGTTTCCATCAGCTCGTTTTCCGATAGAACCGAAGGGTGCCAGGTTGTTCTGAACTCATAATCAACGCCAGATTCGAGAATAACGTTTATGCTCCTCGAAACTTCGATGCAGGCATTTTCATTCTGAGTGATACGCTGATATGCGGCAGGCGGGGCTTTGATATCCATAGCCACATAATCGACCAGATTTTTACGGAGTATTCGGCGGAGCATATCCGGATAGAAACCGTTGGTATGGATGGCCACCGCAAATCCCAGTTCCCGTATCCAGGATAAAAGACTGCGAAGCTCGGGATGAAGCGTCGGCTCGCCTCCCGAAATAACCACTCCTTCGAGGTAACCGACCCGTTCACGGAGCAGCATCTCGATATCCTCCCAGGACATGCACTCCCCGCCAAACCGAAGGCTGTCATTGTGGCAGTATCTGCATTTCCAGGGGCAGCCCCTGGTGAAAAGCACGCATGCCAGCCTGCCGGGAAAATCGATCGCAGTCATAGCCTGTACCCCGGCAACCGGGATATCCCAAAAACTTTTCCGTTCCATTAATTTTTCGCCCTATAGCTGCCCGTTTACCATGTTTTCCCTGAAAAGGGCCCGCTCGGCATGTTCGCTTTTTTTACCGATGTTGAATTCACTGACCGGACGGTAATACCCCATGACCCGTGTCCAGACTTCGCATTCCTGACGCTCTTCATCGGTTACTGTGATTGTACGATTTCCCACAAACGCCTGCACCATGATGAAACCTCCTTTTACAAAGAAAAAATTCGCGTAAAGTTCTTGAAAGCAATTAAGTTGATCCGGTAAAAAAAGTGTTATAAAGTTTTCATCTCTGCCGATACCTCACCCGGCCTTCGGCCTCCCCTCTCCTAATTAGGAGAGGGGAAAAAGGGGTGAGGTTGTACCGGCCATCGATATCTCTTTACAGTATATCGTCCAGCGCCATATCCTGACTCTTCTTTTCGATCAATTCCTCGTCGCACTTCGGGCAATATTTTATCTGCCCCTGCATATAACCGTGACGGGGACAGATGGAAAAAACGGGTGTAATGGTGATGTAGGGCACCCGGAAGCGTTCGAGCGACCGTTTTACCAGCTTTTTGCACACCTCGGCGCTGGATACCCGCTCGCCCATGTAGAGATGAAAAACAGTTCCGCCGGTATACTTGCTCTGCAGGGTTTCCTGGTGGGCAAGCGCTTTGAACGGATCGTCGGTGAATCCGGCGGGAAGCTGGCTCGAATTGGTATAGTAAGGCGCTTCTGCCGTTCCAGCCTGAAGGATGTCAGGATACCGTTTTTTGTCTTCCTTGGCGAACCGATAGGTTGTTCCTTCAGCAGGAGTTGCCTCAAGATTGAACAGGTTGCCGGTCTCCTCCTGGAATTCCACAATCCTGCCCCGTATGAAATCCAGAATCTCGCAGGCAAAGGCATGTCCCCGCTCATCGGCGATTCCATAAGAGTCCCCGGTGAAATTGCGGATGCACTCGTTGATACCATTCACACCGATAGTGGAGAAATGGTTGCGGAGATTCTTGAGATAGCGTTTGGTATAGGGGAAAAGGCCGCTGTCGATGAGACGCTGGATAATCTTGCGTTTCATCGTGAGAGCCTCTTTTGCAAGAGTAAGGAGCGTGTCCAGCCGTGAAAGGAGCGCTGCCTTGTCCCCGCGCGCGAGATACCCGGCGCGTGCGCAATTGAGAGTCACTACCCCGATGGAGCCGGTCATTTCGGCGGACCCGAACAGCCCGTTACCCCGTTTGAGAAGCTCCCGGAGATCGAGCTGAAGGCGGCAGCACATCGAACGCACCATATTCGGGGTGAGATCCGAGTTCATAAAATTCTGGAAGTACGGGATGCCGTATTTTGCGGTCATCTCGAAAAGCGGCTCGGTATTCGGATGTTCCCAGGGGAAGTCTTTCGTGATGTTGTAGGTCGGGATGGGGAACGTGAACACCCTTCCTTTGGAATCGCCGCGGCTCATGACCTCGATGAACGCGCGGTTGATCATGTCCATCTCCCCCTGCAGATCGCCATAGGTGAAATCCACTTCCTCGCCGCCGATCACAGGTTTTTGCCAGCGGAGGTCTTCCGGGCAGACCCAGTCCAGCGTTACATTGGTGAATGGCGTCTGAGTCCCCCACCGTGAGGGAACGTTAAGGTTATAGACGAACTCCTGGACATGCTGGAGAACATGTTCATAGCTGAGTTTGTCCACCCGAACAAACGGGGCGAGATAGGTATCGAACGAACTGAATGCCTGTGCGCCTGCCCACTCGTTCTGGAGAGTGCCGAGGAAATTCACCATCTGCCCCACCGCGCTGGAAAGATGTTTCGGCGGGGAAGCTTCCACCTTGCCAGGGACTCCGTTGAATCCTTCGTTGAGGAGACTCCTGAGCGACCATCCCGCGCAGTAACCGGAAAGCATATCCAGATCATGAATATGGAAATCGGCGTTCCGGTGGGCGTCTCCGATCTCCGCGCTGTAGACATGATTCAGCCAGTAGTTGGCGATAACCTTGCCTGAAACATTCAGTATCAGCCCGCCAAGCGAATACCCCTGGTTGGCATTGGCGTTGATGCGCCAGTCAAGCCTGTCCAGATATTCATTGACCGAAGAAAACACATCGATGACTGTCCGACGGTCTTCGCGGAGTTTTGAATGCTGTTCACGATAAACGATGTAGGCTCGGGCGGTTTTCAGGTAATTCGAAGTGATGAGCACATGCTCCACGATATCCTGAATCTGCTCGATACCGGGGATTCCCGTACGGTGGCTGTGGCAGAGAACTTTAATGACCTGCACGGTGAGAAGTTCCGCCTCGAACTGATCGAAATCTCCGGTCGCTTTTCCGGCTTTCACGATGGCATTTCTAATCTTGTTGGCGTCAAATTGAACACGCCTGCCATCGCGTTTACGGACCTCCGTAAACGGAACGGTAAATTCTATATTCATTCCTACCCCACCCTATGGTATATATGTGATTAATTATTTGTCTAATAAAGCATTGCAGAATTCTTGAATATTCTGCTATTACACAATATCTTGTACGTATAAGAGTAATGATATACAAGATATAGAGGGCTGAGCGGGTTTGTCAAGCGGAATTCTGTGATTTTTTCAAGGGGAAGAGAATAAATGACCGGGCTTGATGACAGGCATCAATAATCATTATATTCTGTCCGGGAATCTTGAAATTCTTGAGGCTTTATTATGGTATGCAATGAATAATCATTGCCCGAAATGAAAAGAAAAATGATATTTGTGAAATAAAATACATTGAGAACCCTTCATGAAAAGATCAAACCGTGAGTAAAATAAAAACGAATTCCCCGCATGAAAGAGAACTGCACCGCGACTTTCTTGAAACATTCGAACGGGACCTCGAGCGGGCAGCTCATGGGTTTTCATTTTCAGGAGAGGGACTTTCCCGTGAAGGAATGAACAAATATCGGGAAGTCTTAGAAAAGAACTTTGAAAGGCTGGCGGTATTGAATAAGTCCGGAGCCTCGGGTATTGATCTTTGTAGTCTTATGTCCTCACAGACGGACAGTTTTATCCGGCATATATCCCGGATTTGCCTAAAAGGTGATAGAGAGCCGCAATTCGCAGTTATTGCGCTTGGCGGGTATGGACGGCGCGAGCTGAATCCCTTTTCTGATATTGACCTGTTGTTTCTCATGGATGAAAGCGCCGGGGCTAGGTATGAAGGGGGAATTGCCGCTCTGATTCAATTTCTCTGGGACATGAACTTCGATATAGGGCATTCCACCCGTACCGCCGCTGAATGTATTCTGGCGGCGCAGGAAGACAGCCATTTCGCCACTTCTCTTCTTGAAGCCCGGATTCTCCTTGGAAAGAGTGAGCTCTGGGAGGAGTTCAACCTTGTATACGAAAACTGGCTGAAAAGCGGCGCGGGCAGGAGGCTTGCCCTGCAGAAAATAGAGGAACGCAGTCTCCGTCTGGAAATGTTCGGGAATACAGTGCAGATTCAGACCCCAAATATAAAGGAATCGCCGGGCGCCCTCCGTGATATCCATTGCGCTCGATGGTTTTTGACTCTCACCGGCATGGGGAAAGACATCGGTGATCTCGAGCATGCAGGGCTGCTCCATGAAAGCGAGACAGATCTGCTCAGAGACGGCCTGGATTTTCTTCTCCGTCTGCGCAATACTCTCCATTTTTCCGCCGGGAAGAAGAGCGATGTGATCACGCATCTGAATATACCCGAGGCAGCAGCCGACATGGGTTTTACCGGTGAAGCCACACTTCCTGTGGAAAACTTCATGCATAATTACTACATGACCGCAGGAAGGGTGTTCCGTCTGACCAACCGGGTAGTCGGCAGAATCCGCGACCAGTTTTCCGATGGCAAAGAAAACGAGATGCTTGTGCTCCCCATCGGGCTTCGCACCAACGATACCCGGATTGCTCTCTTTGAGGAGAACGAGGATTTCCTCCTTGATCATCCGCACCTTCTGGTGGAAATTTTCACGGTGGCCGGAGCCTGTTCTCTTCAGCTTACCGAAAATACGGCCTCGGTTGTCGAGCGTGTACTGGAACGTCTGCCGGAAGATTTCAGCAATTCCCCTGAAATACAGAAGGCTTTTCATGACATGGTCAACATGCGGAACGGAGTTTCGAGGGCGCTTCGTTCGATGTATGACCACACTGTCCTGACAAAGCTGATCCCGGAATTCGGCAGGATAAGCTGTCATTACCAGTATGATTACTACCATACTTATACCACTGATGAGCATTCCATCCGGGTGGTCGAAAACCTTGAAGCTATGGCTGATGGGAAATTTTTTGCTTTTCCGGAAATCCATGCCCTCATGCAGGATATAACTGCAAAGGGAGCGCTCTATCTGACCGGGCTTTTGCACGACATCGGAAAAGCGGAGGGCGCATCCCATTCCGTTCATGGCGAGAGGCTGGCTGCCCAGGCGCTGAAACGGCTCAATTTCGATTCCCGTACAATCGAACTGGTGCGTTTTCTCATCCGTGAGCATCTTTTGATGTCGCATATCTCGCAGCGACGGGATATGGACGATCCCGAAACGATCCGTAATTTCTCGGAGCGTGTAAGAAGCGCAGGCCGTCTCCGTATGCTCACCGCTCTGACATTCGCCGATCTTTCCGCCTTATCCGAAGGGGCGCTCACCGACTGGAAAAAATCCCTTCTCTGGAGCCTCTACACCCGAGCGCTCCAGTTTATCGAAAAAGGATATGAGACAACCGCAGTAACCCGTGACGCCGGAATCGAAAAAGTGGTGCACGCCCTCAATGAAAAAATATCTGCCTCTGAAATACGGGAACACGCGGAAAACCTTCCCGAGCAGTATCTTCGGGTAACTTCTCCCGGTGAAATAAAATCCCATATTTTGGGAATCGGGCATATGAGAAGGCTCGGTTCCTGGGCTTCATTCCGCCGTCGCGGGAAACTGAACTATCTTACGGTGATCTGCGGCGATTTTCCCCGCGCTCTTTCCGACATCTGCGGAACAATCACTGCCTCGGATATCAACATCGTAGCTGCACAGATATTTACCCGCAATGACAATGTCATCATCGACACT
>JBAYHX010000022.1:0-15801 GCA_041665965.1 Candidatus Latescibacterota bacterium | reverse complement strand
GCCCGGAGACAACATTCAGATAACCGCTGAACTGATCACTCCCATAGCCATGAACGAGGGGCTTAGGTTCGCTATCCGCGAAGGCGGTCGTACCATCGGCTCGGGTGTGGTCACTCAAATTGATAAATAGGTAGGAAAATGCCAAGGGAATTGATTTATCTGGTTTGCCAGGAATGCAAAAGACGTAACTATACTGCTGACAAAAACAAGAGGCTTCACCCGGGCAGGGTTGAATACAAGAAATATTGCAAGTTCGACCATAAGCATACCCTGCACAAAGAAGGCCGTTAGACCAGTTTTTCAGATTCGTGCAGGCCAGTAGTTCAATTGGCAGAGCACCGGTCTCCAAAACCGGGTGTTGGGGGTTCGAGTCCCTCCTGGCCTGCCAGTTACTCAGGACTCTTGAAGGTACTTTGATATTACCCGGCAGGCAGTTTAATGGCAGTCGGGAAACAACTGGCTGATTTTGAAGAAAATGTTTCATTTTGTGTATGAGTTTATTGATGGTTAGCATCCAGGGTGTGGGTATCTTGTTACTGGAGTTGAGGCTGAGACCGGAAAAAGAATGAAAAAATGAGATTATAAACGACAGGTTGCTGATATGGCGAAGCTTGTAGATGATACACGAAAGTTTTTGAAAGAAGTTAGAGTCGAGATGTCAAAGGTAACATGGCCGACTTGGATCGAACTCCGGGGATCGACTATTCTGGTGATTCTTGTCTCCATCTTTTTTGCTGCATACATCGGGATTTTTGATCTCATTATAACCTTTATTGTCGGATTTATCACTGGCGGAAAAATACGATAAGTGTTAAATGCAAGAAGGATTTAATTCCATGAACTGGTATGTCGTCCATACGTTGTCCGGCCATGAAAACAAGGTTAAAACCTTTATCGAAACTCAGGCTCCACTTTCCGGATTGAGCGGTCAGGTTGAAAGAGTTGTCGTTCCTACTGAAGATACGGTAGAAATGAAAGATGGGAAAAAAAGGACTTCCAAACGTAAGTTCCTTCCTTCTTATGTATTGATTGAAATGGATCTGAACAACGAAACCCAGTATTTTATCAGCAACGTTCCCGGAGTTACCAGTTTTGTTGGACCCGGCCGTAAACCCGAGAGATTGAAAAATTCTGAAGTCGAGAGAATTCTAGGACACATCAGCACAGGGAAGCCTCGTGAGGCCCCGGTAATGAAATATGCCGTCGGTGATAAAGTAAAGGTTATTGACGGCCCGTTCAGTGAATTCTCCGGTACAGTTGAAGAAACGAATCCGCTCAAGAATAAAGTTAAAGTGACCGTGTCTATCTTCGGTCGTCCCACGCCGGTGGAGCTGGACGTTCTTCAAATAGAATTTATGAAACCGACGTAATTGTCCTTAAATTTTTGAAGATAAATAGTCGGCAAAAGGGAATATTTCTTATCTGCATATTCAGCTGGCAGCCTTCCGAGGATGGCTGACCGATTTATTAAGGAGAGTGGCATCAGTGGCTAAAAAAGAAGTGGCAAACATTAAGCTTCAGTTACCAGCCGGGCAGGCAAATCCTTCGCCCCCGGTCGGGCCTGCGCTGGGTGCCCATGGTGTGAATATCATGGAGTTCTGCAAATCCTATAACGCAAAAACCCAGTCTCAGACAGGGATGATCATTCCTGTTGTTATCACCGTATACAGCGACCGTTCTTTCACGTTTGTGACAAAAACGCCGCCTGCTTCGCGTCTCCTTCTGAAAGCTGCAAAGCTCGAAAAAGGATCGAATGTTCCGAACCGCGACAAGGTTGGCAAAGTAAACATGACGCAAATTCGTGAGATAGCGGAGCTCAAGATGAAAGACCTGAATGCAGCGAGTGTGGAAACCGCCATGAGTATGGTAATGGGAACTGCGCGCAGCATGGGAATTTTAGTAGAATAATGCATCATTATTCAAATTGCAAGTATCAAAAAACCAATTTTAGTAACGGGAGCAATGAATGAAACGGGGGAAAAGGTATAAGGAGGCATCTTCCAAGGTCGATAAGACCAGGTATTACCTCCTTGAAGAAGGTATCCAGCTTTTGCACCAGCTCCCGAAAGCGAAATTCGACGAGACAGTCGAATGCGCTGTTCGGCTGGGAGTGGACCCCAGACACGCTGACCAGATGGTGCGGAGCACGGTAGTATTACCTCATGGAACCGGCCGCAAAATACGGGTACTTGTTTTTGCAAAAGGTGAGCATGAGCTTGCGGCTCGGGAAGCCGGCGCTGATTATATCGGCTCAGAAGACCTTGTGGAAAAAATCCAGGGAGGCTGGCTGGATTTTGATGTCGCGATTGCTACTCCCGATATGATGAAAATTGTCGGGCGTCTGGGAAAAATTCTGGGAGCGCGGGGGCTTATGCCCAATCCCAAATCTGGAACGGTTACTGTTGACATCGCAAATGCGATTCGCGACGCCAAAGCAGGAAAGATTGAATTCCGTGTGGACAAGGCGGGAAACCTCCATGTGCCTCTTGGCAAATTATCCTTCAGCGATACGCAGCTCAGGGAAAATCTTCTTTCTTTCATGGATGCGGTTGTACGCTCCAAACCTTCCACTGCTAAGGGAACCTATGTAAAAGGTATTACCATCACTTCAACCATGAGCCCTGGAATCAAGATCGACAGGACTACTTTACTCCAGTCGCTTACCTAGCAGAGAATCATCAGACTAAGGTTGATGATAAAAAGTTCCTGCGGTGATGGTGTATGAATATATCGGGAGGCAGAATGAAAAAAGAAGAAAAAAATACTATTGTCGGTGAGTTTGTGACGGTTTTCGGGTTGCCGGGCGTTTACCTCATGGATTTCAAGGGGTTGAATGTTGCCGAAATTACCGAACTGCGAAAGAAACTTCGCGAAGCCCGTATCTCTATGAAGGTTGTAAAAAATACCCTTGCCAAACGTGCGCTCAAGGAGGCCGGAGTAGAGAATTTCGACGGTTACTTTACAGGTCCGACCGGTGTGGTCTGGTCGAAAGAAGATTCGATTATACCTGCACGGCTGCTTCTGGAGTTTTTGAAAAACCGTTCAAATGGAGCAATCAAGGCTGGTTTGGTTGACGGCGCTGTGATAAAGGCCGAGCAGATGGAAATGGTATCCAAACTGCCGACGAAACGTGAATTGTATGCCCAGGTTGCATCGGTTTTGAATGCGCCAATGGTGAGACTTGCAGTAGTTCTCAATGCAGTCCCGACCAAATTGGTTCGCACTGTGGATGCTCTCAGAGAAAAGAAAGCTGGCGAGCCGGTTTGACGGCACTTGTATAGTTTAAATAACGAAACATATCATTCTTTTTATAGCTTCGAATCCCTTTGTCGGGGATGAAGAAGCTTCTATCACAAAAATATGGAGGAATACCATGGCAGGGGAAAAAATCACAAATCTTGTCAATCAGATTGGCGAGTTGACAGTAATAGAACTTTCCGAACTCGTCAAAGCCATTGAAGAAAAGTTTGGTGTCGAGGCTGCCGCCCCGGTTATGATGGGCGGAGCAATGCCAGGCGCAGCAGCTGCTGAGGCTGCTCCGGTTGAGGAACAGACAGAGTTCGATGTAATGCTCACCGTAATAGGAGAAAAGAAAATCCAGGTGATCAAAGTGGTGCGTGAACTGACCGGTCTGGGTCTCAAGGAAGCCAAGGATCTGGTTGAAGGCGCTCCGAACAAGGTGCTTGAAGCAGTGGAAAAGACTGCTGCTCAGTCTGCCAAAGCCAAACTTGAGGAACAGGGTGCAACGGTAGAAATCAAATAAATGTTGATAGGAAATGTACGTAATCAGCCGGGCGGCGATAAAATGTTCTGTTCGTTCTGATACTCATACATCGTTGTGTTTTCAGGCGGGAATCCGGAGTGGAGCTTACAAGAGAATGCTATTTCCGGATTTCCGCTTTTTGTCGAATTTAAAATTCTAACACTAGCGGGAGCGTGATTATTTTGCGGGACAGAAAAATAATCGAGAGGCAGTCTTTTGCGAAGATTCCAGCGGTTGTTGATATGCCGTATCTTCTTGACCTCCAGATATCGTCATTTAATAATTTCCTGCAATTGGATATACCGCCGGCAAAAAGGCGTGAACAAGGGCTTCAAGCAGTATTTAAAAGTATCTTCCCAATTTCCGATGTTCATAATACAATGAGTCTCGAGTTTGTTGATTACTCGATGGGGGTGACAAAGTATTCCAAGGCGGAATGCGTCGATAGGGATATGACCTATGCCGCTCCGCTGAAAGCTACTCTCCGTCTCATTACCTACGAAAAGCAGGGTAATGAACAGATAGTAAAAGATATTATCTCTCAGCAGGTGTTTCTTGGGGAAATGCCTCTGATGACCGAGGCCGGAACATTTATCATAAACGGTGCGGAGCGGGTTATCGTAAGCCAGCTTCACCGGTCTCCCGGTGTATTTTTTGGTGAAGAAACTCATCCGAACGGAAAACTTCTTTTCAGCGCCAGAATCATCCCTTACCGAGGGAGCTGGGTTGAATTCTCTATGGACATCAATGATGTAATGTACGCCCATATAGACCGTAAGAGAAAGTTTCCGGCGACAATGCTTCTCAGAGCGTTCGGATATTCCGATGACGAAAGCATCTGGCGGCTTTTCTTCGAGACCGAGAAAATGCCCATCGGTAAAGTCGTACCTGATATGATCTCTATGGAAAAGGTTGTTGATCAGGAAACCGGAGAGGTTGTAACAGAACCGTGCGATGAACTTACTGAAGAGACAATAGAACGGCTCAAGAGTTTGAAGGTTTTCCAGCTTGAGATTCTTAAATATGACCGGCTGAAAGATTCAAACGTCCTTGAAAATACTTTGAAACGTGACCCGACTAAGAACGAGGAAGAGGCTCTTCAACGCATCTATTCTCTCCTGCGTCCGGGTGATCCGCCTAATACGGAAACAGCCCGTAATCTTACCGAGCGCATGTTCTTCAATTCAAAGCGCTATAATCTTGGAGAAGTGGGACGGTACCGGATGGGGCACCGCCTGAATTCATGGGGTGATCCCGAGAATCCCACCGTTCTTACCCGTGAGGATTTTTCATCGATCATCAGATACATGCTGGGTTTGAGCGTCGAACAGGAAGGTTACTACACCGATGATATCGATCATCTTGGTAACCGTCGTGTGAGGACGGTTGGTGAGCTCCTTGCCAACCAGTTCAATGTCGGTCTTTCACGGCTTGCCCGGACTATCAAGGAACGGATGAGCCTTCAGGATTCCGAAAAAAAGCTTACCCCGCATGATCTTGTAAATGCGCGTGCTGTTTCCACAGTTATCGCGTCGTTCTTTGGCTCAAGCCAGCTCAGTCAGTTCATGGATCAAATCAATCCTCTTTCCGAGCTGACACATAAACGGCGTCTATCTGCTCTTGGTCCGGGAGGTCTTACCCGTGAGCGGGCGGGATTCGAGGTCCGTGACGTGCATCATACCCATTATGGCCGTGTATGTCCGATCGAGACCCCTGAAGGTCCTAATATCGGTCTAATTTCCTATCTGGCCACCCATGCGCGTATCAACGAATTCGGTTTTCTCGAAACTCCGTACCGTAAGTTCCAGGACGGAAAGATGACCAACATTGTGGATTATTTGAGCGCCGATGTCGAGGATAAATACACTATCGCGCAGGCAAACGCTCCGCTTAATCCGGACGGTTCTTTCGTTTCCGACATTATTAAAGCTCGGAAACGGGATGATTATCCCCTCGTGACTCCGAAACAGGTTGATTATATGGATGTTTCGCCGAAGCAGCTGGTCGGCGCAGGTGCATCCCTTATTCCCTTCCTGGAGCACGACGACGCAAACCGTGCGCTCATGGGATCAAACATGCAGCGGCAGGGTGTGCCTCTCCTGAGGCCGCAGGCTCCTGTTGTAGGAACCGGAATGGAATCGAAAGTTGCGGTCGATTCGGGCGCAATGATCATTTCCGATGTCAATGGCACGGTAATGCGGGTTTCTGCGGACCGTATCATAATCAAAATGGATGAATCTGAGGCCACTCCTGAAACGGTATTCGAAACATCCGATAATGAAAAGGTGTTCGAACTTACCAAGTTCAAACGTTCGAATCAGGATACATGTATCTGCCAGCGCCCGCTTGTTCGGGCGGGTGACAGGGTCGAACCGGGTACCGTGCTTGCCGATGGTCATGCCACCGAGCGCGGCGACCTGGCTCTCGGCTGCAACGTTCTGGTGGCATTCATTCCCTGGTACGGGTATAATTTCGAGGACGCTATCGTCATCAGCGAGCGTCTGGCGAAAAATGATACCTTCTCTTCGATCCATATCGAGGAATTCGAACTCCAGGTCCGTGATACCAAACGGGGTACCGAAGAGCTCACGAAAGAACTTCCCAATATATCCGAAGATGCGGTCAAGGATCTTGACAAAAACGGGGTAATCCGGATTGGCGCAGAAGTCAAAGCCGGTGATATTCTTGTAGGCAAAGTCACCCCGAAAGGGGAGACCGAGCTTTCCCCCGAAGAGCGTCTTCTCAAGGCTATATTTGGAGAAAAAGCCGGAGATGTTCGTGACGCTTCTCTCAAGGTTCCGCCCGGAATCGAAGGTGTTGTTATCGATACACGCATCTTCTCCCGTAAGGATCGTGACGATAAAACTCGTCGTTTGGATAAAGAAGCGATTGAAAAAATCCGCAGGGAGTACCAGGAAAAGATCAAGAGGATCAAAGACCTGCGGACTCAGGAAATGAGCAAAATTCTCTACTCGGTCAAATCCGGTTCCGATATTGTCGATATCGATACCGGTCAGGTAGTGATCGAAGCCGGAAAAACGTTTACGAAGAAGTCTCTTTCGGCCATCGATTATGAGAAATTCCAGCCTGCCGGAAACTGGACCAACGATGAGGACATCGAGTACCGGGTTATGAAAATTCTTGCCGCCGCCACCAATCAGATCGCTCTTTTCGAAGAAAGAATTGAACGTGAGATAGAAAAGGTGCAGCGAGGCGACGAATTGTCTCCGGGAATTGCACAGCTGGTCAAAGTCCGCGTTGCGCGGAAACGGAAACTCCAGGTGGGTGACAAAATGGCAGGCCGTCACGGAAACAAGGGTGTAGTCGCCAAGATCGTTCCCGAAGAGGATATGCCTTACCTGGAAGACGGTACGCCGGTTGATATTGTGCTCAACCCTCTGGGCGTGCCTTCCCGTATGAATATAGGCCAGATACTCGAAACCCATCTTGGATGGGCGGGCGAGAAATTGGGCAAATATTATGAAACCTCGGTTTTTGACGGCGCCAACACAGATGAAATCCGTGCGGAACTGAAAGCCGCAGGTCTGCCTCTTAATGGCAAGACCACGGTTTATGACGGACGTACCGGTGTGCCGTTCGACCGTCAGGTAACGGTAGGCATTATCTACATGCTGAAACTCCTTCATCTGGTCGCGGACAAGATCCACGCCCGGAGTATAGGGCCTTATTCGCTCGTTACCCAGCAGCCTTTGGGCGGTAAAGCTCAGTTCGGAGGCCAGCGCTTTGGGGAGATGGAGGTTTGGGCGCTTGAGGCATATGGCGCAGCCCACATCCTTCAGGAAATGCTGACAGTCAAGAGCGATGATGTCCTTGGGCGGAGCAGGATTTATGAAGCCATTGTTAAGGGCGAAAATCCTCCGGAACCGGGCATACCTGAATCATTCAATGTGCTCATAAAAGAGCTCCAGAGTCTCGGGCTTGATTTTCAACTCCTCAAGGACAATGAGGTTGTATTGTGATATGACACGTGTTTTCCCTGCCGGTTCTTTAAAAAAACCAGGGGGAAAGCCGATAAAAGATGCCGGTTCAGTGCATCTCATATGGTTGAAGTTCTAAAAAAGAATATTAAGCCGGGCTGTGAAGGGCTCAGAGCCCGGCTGATTAATCAGCACGAAACTTTCTGGTTCAAAAATAAAAGTCAACGAGTATTTGACTTCATTTAATGAGCCTCGAAAGAAGACAGTCTATATAAGGAGGGATGTTCGTGAACAGCCCCAAACAACCGATACAGGGAAGAACCGAATTTAACTCAATTAGAATTCAGCTTGCTTCACCGGAAAGAATCCGTGAATGGTCATTCGGGGAAGTAACCAAACCGGAAACTATCAATTACCGTTCATTCAAACCAGAGAGGGACGGTCTTTTCTGCGAGCGCATTTTCGGCCCGGTCAAAGACTGGGAATGCCAGTGTGGAAAATATAAACGTATACGATACCGCGGAGTTGTATGTGACCGCTGCGGTGTAGAAGTTACCCAGGCCAAGGTGCGCCGTGACCGTATGGGGCACATCGAGCTTGCTGTTCCTGTGGCTCATATATGGTATCTTAAAAGCCTTCCTTCCCGGATTTCTTATTTGCTCGACATCAGTGTAAGAAATATCGAGCGGGTGATTTACTATGAAGCGTATATCGTCCTCGATCCGGGAAATACCGATAGAAAAACCGGCGATCTATTGACCGAAGAAGAATTCATGGAACTGGAAGACCAGGGCATGGAATTCAAGGCCGAAATGGGCGCAGGCGCTGTCAAATCGCTTCTCTCCCAGATTGATATCGGGGAACTCTCGGCAAATCTCAGGGCACAGGTCAAAATAGAAACTTCCGCGCAGCTCAAACTTGAGGCGCTGAAACGTCTGAAAGTAGTGGAAGCCTTCCGTCAATCCAATAACAAACCGCAATGGATGATCATGGATGTAATTCCGGTAATCCCGCCGGATTTACGGCCGCTCGTTCCTTTGGAAGGTGGAAGATTCGCCACTTCTGATTTGAATGACCTCTACCGACGGGTGATCAACCGTAACAACCGGCTGAAAAAGCTCATCGAGATCAAAGCTCCGGATGTAATTCTCCGTAATGAGAAAAGGATGCTTCAGGAAGCGGTGGACGCGCTTTTCGATAACGGCCGGAGAACCCGCGCAGTCCGCGGCGATGGCAACCGTGCGCTGAAAAGCCTTTCGGACCTCTTGAAAGGAAAACAGGGAAGGTTCCGTCAAAACCTTCTGGGCAAACGGGTTGATTATTCGGGACGTTCGGTAATCGTTGTAGGACCGGAGCTGAAGATACACCAGTGCGGCCTTCCAAAATCAATGGCGCTAGAGCTTTTTAAACCGTTTATCATCAGACGGCTCAACCAGGTAGACGAGAGGACGACCATCAAACATGCAAAAAAACTGGTCGAGCGCTCTTCGCCTGAGGTATGGGATATTCTGGAGGAACTCTGCAAGGATCATTATGTTCTTCTGAACCGCGCCCCCACCCTTCACCGTCTGGGTATCCAGGCATTTCTTCCTGTTCTTGTTGAAGGAAAGGCGCTGCAGCTTCATCCTCTGGTGTGCGCGGCATTCAATGCGGATTTCGACGGCGATCAGATAGCTGTACATCTTCCGCTGTCGTTCGAAGCGCAGATCGAGGCGAGTGTGCTTATGCTCGCAAGCCACAATATCCTTTCGCCCGCTTCCGGTAAACCTATCGTTGTGGATAAACCTCAGTGTATCGCTCTGGGATGCTACTACCTCACCAAAATGTCCGATGATCCTCGCGGCGAGGGAAGAATATTCTCCAACGATGCAGAAGCCAAAATGGCTTACGAGACAGGACTCATTTCCATCAACACCAAAATGAAGGTTCGGCTGAACGGCAAGGTGATCGAAACGACTGTGGGACGGCTGATATTCAATGACATCATGCCGGCCGGTTCTTCATTCATAAACCGGAATATCGATGCCGGAACCATGAAACGGGTTGTGGCTGAATCATTCCGCAAAAATGGCCGTCAGATCACGGTGGATTTCCTGGATGCATTGAAAAATCTTGGGTTCCGCTATGCAACATACTCGGGGATATCGATCGGGATTGAGGATGTGATTATCCCTGATGAAAAGCATTCATTGGTGAATGAAGCCACGTTGCGGGTTAATGAAATTCGCGAGAAATATGAAAACGGCATCATTTCCGACGGTGAACGTGCCAATCAGACCATCGATGAATGGTCGCACACGACAGCCCGTGTCGCCCAGACAGTATTCGAGACGCTCCGTCAGGCAGAAGGCGGTTTCAATCCGCTATTTGTGATGGCCGACTCGGGAGCGAGAGGATCTCAGGACCAGATCAAACAGCTTGCCGGTATGCGCGGACTTATGCAGAAACCGCAGAAAAAAATTACCGGCGGGTATGGAGACTTCATTGAAGCTCCTATTACCTCGAACTTCCGGGAAGGACTCAGTGTGCTGGAGTACTTTATTTCCACTCACGGTTCCCGTAAGGGGCTGGCGGATACCGCTCTCAAAACCGCCGAAGCCGGATACCTTACCAGAAGGCTTGTGGATGTCGCGCAGGACTGCATTGTGATAGAAGAGGACTGCGGCACCTTCCACGGGATAGATATGACACCTCTCAAAGAAGGCGAGCAGGTTGTCGAGAAACTCGGCGACCGTCTTTACGGGCGTATTCCGATTGAAGATATAATCGATCCGGAAAGCGGTAAAATCATCTGCCGTGCCAATGAGCTTATTGATGATGAGATGGTGAAAGAGATCAACGATTCAACGTTGGAAACTATTCTTATCCGGTCGGTATTGACCTGTGAATCCCGGCGGGGGGTTTGCGCCAAATGCTATGGGCTGAATCTGGCCAAGAGCAAGCTGGTCGATATCGGAGAAGCTGTGGGAGTCATCGCCGCACAATCCATAGGCGAGCCGGGTACTCAGTTGACTCTCCGTACATTCCATATCGGAGGAGCCGGAGAACGGTTGTCTGAACAATCGGAGATCACGGTTAAAAAAGGCGGGAAAGTTGTATTCAATGAAAGTCTGCTCTGGGTTTCGTACGACGAGCGGATAAAGGTGGTCACAACCCGTAACGGCGAAATAATCATAGAGGACAAAACAGGCCGGGTAATCAACACATACAAGGTTCCTTACGGTTCCAGACTTATGGTGAATGACGGCGACTGGATTGAGGACGGAACGGTCATTTATATCTGGGAGCCGAACCACACACTTATTGTTACCGACAAGGCGGGTGTTGCCCACTTTGAAAATGTTATCGAGGGTGTGACCTTCCGGTTTGAAGTGGATGCGGAAACCGGCCACCGTCAGAGATTTGTCATTGATCAGCGGAACAGAACCATAACCCCGCACATAGATATTATGGACAAAGAAGGAAATAAACTTCGTTCATATTATCTTTCGGTTGGTTCGCGAATTATGGTGGATGACGACCAGATGCTTCATGCTGGCGAGACATTGGCCATGATTCAGAACGAGCGCTTTAAAACCCGTGACATCACAAGCGGTCTGCCTCGTGTTGCCGAGCTTTTTGAAGCGAGAAAACCCAAGGACCCTGCGATCATTTCCGAAATCGACGGTGTTGTTGAGATAGGCGGACTGGTCAGAGGTTCCCGAAAAGTGATGGTTAAGGGCGAAAACGAATTCGTCCGCGATTATCTGATTCCTTATGGGAAGCATCTTCTGGTATTCGACGGCGATTATGTGAAAGCCGGCGAGAGGTTAACCGAAGGCGCTGTAAATCCTCATGATATCCTTAGAATCAATGGAATTCACCGTGTGCAGGAATACCTCCTGAATGAAATTCAGGAAGTGTACCGTTTGCAGGGAGTGAAGATCAACGATAAGCATATCGAGGTCATCGTCCGTCAGATGCTCCAGAAAGTGCAAGTGGTAGACCCGGGGGATACAACGTTCCTTGAAGGCTCTCAGGTGGATAAGTTAACCTTCACTATAGCGAACAACAGGGTTGTGGAAGAAAGCGGAGAACCGGCAACATTCGAGCCTCTTCTTCTCGGCATCACCAAAGCCTCGCTATTTACTGAATCTTTCGTTTCCGCAGCGTCATTCCAGGAGACAACCCGCGTTTTGACCGAGGCTGCCATCCAGGGCAAAATCGATGAACTCCAGGGGCTCAAAGAGAACGTTATCATCGGACATCTGATTCCCGCAGGAACAGGGATGATGAGATATCGTGACATCCAAATGATTACCGCCGATGATGAATTCGATGAAATTATCAAAAAGGAATGTCCGCCGGAGGTCATAAAAGAGGAACCGGACGAGGAAGACATAGCGGAACCGGTTAATGAAACAGAGGATGAATAATTTTTGTTAAATTCTTTAAAATACAGGGGTTCCGGAAACCGAATCCCTGTAACAATATTTATTAAATAATTCGTTGACTTTAAAATAATATAAGTGTATATTAAAAGTCTCACTGTAAGAACTATCTCAGCAAAAAAGAAGTATAGTTATTTTGTTACTTGCTGATGAGGGTTGTGCATATTGGGAGGAATGAAGTGCCGACAATTAATCAGTTGATACGAAAAGGGCGTACTTCGCAGAAATCGAGAAGTTCCGCTCCCGCTTTGAAATCATGCCCGCAGAAACGCGGTGTATGTACCCGTGTATATACGGCAACTCCGAAAAAGCCGAACTCCGCTCTCCGTAAGATAGCCCGTGTGAAGCTTTCCAACGGTATTGAAGTTACTGCATACATTCCGGGTGAAGGACATAATCTGCAGGAGCATTCG
Organism: Candidatus Latescibacterota bacterium; assembly: GCA_041665965.1. Classification (GTDB taxonomy): domain Bacteria; phylum Latescibacterota; class Latescibacteria; order Latescibacterales; family Latescibacteraceae; genus JAUYCD01. Next base: position 3,257 of record JBAYHX010000022.1, on the reverse strand, counting down.
ATTGTGCTTGTTCGCGGAGGCAGGGTAAAGGATTTGCCGGCTGTACGCTATCACGTTGTTCGCGGCACATTGGATACAGTTGGTGTAGAAGGACGTCGTAAGTCTCGTTCCAAATATGGGGCGAAAAAGCCGAAATCCTAAAAAGTGATTATTTTTGATAAAATAGATACCATACGCTAACCATTGTGTGGAGAAGATGAAGGCAGAGTCACATCTGGCTTCCTCTTTGAATTCTGAAAGGTTATTTTTAGATGCCAAGAAGAAGAAAAGTTACCAAGAGGCAGCTTTTGCCGGACCCGAAATTCAAAAGTGTTCTTGTTACGCGTTTTATAAACAATTTGATGAAAGACGGCAAAAAATCGGTGGCTGAGTCCATTTTTTATGGAGCTATCGATTTTATCGAGAACCGTACCGGGCAGAGCGGGCTCGATGTATTTCAGAAGGCAATTGACAATGTTAAACCGGTGGTCGAGGTTAAAAGCCGTCGGGTAGGCGGTGCAACGTATCAGGTTCCGGTGGAAATAAGATCAGAACGCCGGATGGCCCTTTCGATACGGTGGCTTATTCTGTACTCGCAGGCTCGGACTGAGAAGACAATGGCCGAGAAGCTGGCGATGGAGATGGACGCAGCCTCGAAGAACCAGGGAGCATCGGTCAAAAAGCGTGACGATACTCATAAGATGGCCGAAGCGAACAAGGCTTTTGCTCACTACCGCTGGTAAAAGCGGGTATGGAATCAAGAGTAACGTAAGCTTTTTTATTGGTTTTAGCCTAAAAAAGCCAAATTAATAAACATCGGATTTGAACTGTAACCGTTTTGGCGGTTATAAGCAAAGGTGAATGACTCGGGAGTGTCATGGTCGCCCGGGTTTTTTTCGTAGTAGGAATTTTTGATAATCGTAATAAAAGATGGGATTTAGAATTATATGGAACGCGCTTATTCTCTAAAAGATACAAGGAACATAGGCATCATGGCGCATATCGATGCCGGAAAAACCACCACCACTGAGCGGATACTCTATTATACCGGTAAACTGCACCGTATGGGTGAGGTGCATGACGGTTCCGCGACGATGGACTGGATGGAGCAGGAGAGGGAGCGCGGGATAACCATTACATCAGCGGCAACCACCTGCTTCTGGCGTGATACCCTTATCAATATTATAGATACTCCCGGCCATGTTGATTTCACTGTTGAAGTACAGAGATCTCTCCGGGTTCTTGATGGCGCAATCGGACTTTTCTGCGCGGTGGGCGGCGTTGAGCCGCAGAGCGAAACGGTATGGCGGCAGGCAGATGAATACCATGTTCCCCGTATCGCCTTTGTCAACAAAATGGACCGCACCGGAGCAGATTTTTACCGCGTTATCAACATGATGCATGAGCGTCTCCGTTCCACATTTATCCCTATCCAGATTCCAATCGGTTCCGGCGATCTTTTCTCCGGGATCATCGATCTTATAGCCAACAAAGCAATTCTTTATGAAGGTGAAGGCGCAAATCTCAAATTCTTTGATGAGCCGATTCCCACCGATCTGAAAGACATTACCCATGAATACCGTGAGAAAATGATAGAGGCTGTTTCCGATTTTGATGATTCACTTATGGAGCTTTTCCTTAATGAAAAACCCATAAATGAGGAACAGATTCACGTTGCGATCCGTAAAGCTACCATTGCCGGTCATATCACTCCCGTTCTTCTCGGCGCGGCTTTCAAAAACAAGGGAATCCGTCATCTTATGGATGCTGTGGTTGATTTTCTCCCCTCGCCGGAAGATGTTCCTCCTGTTTTTGGACATCATCTCAAGACAGATAAGATGGTCGAGCGCAGGCCGTCCGACGATGATCCGTTCAGCGCGCTGGCTTTTAAAGTTGCCACCGACCCTCATGTTGGAAAGCTGATCTTTTTCCGTGTTTATTCCGGTGTGGTTCGCAAGGGGGATATGGTTATCAACTCGACCACAGAAAAAAAGGAACGGCTTGGACGAATTCTTCGAATGCATGCCAATAAACGTGAGGATATAGATTTCGCCATGACCGGAGACATTCTTGCGGCGGTCGGACTTAAAGGAACGATAACAGGCGATACTCTCTGTGACCCAAAGAATCCCGTTATCCTCGAACGTATGGTTTTCCCCTCCCCGGTAATTCATGTTGCAGTCGAACCCAAGACAAAATCGGATCAGGAACAGTTGGATGTCTCTCTTGCCAAGCTGGCGGAAGAAGATCCTACGTTCAAAGTGAAGACCGATCCTGAAACAGGACAGACAATCCTTTCCGGTATGGGAGAACTTCACCTTGAGATTCTTGTTGACCGTCTGCGGCGTGAGTTCAAAGTGCAGGCCAATGTTGGAGAACCCCAGGTCGCTTACCGTGAATCCATAACCCGTGAAGTAAACAGCGAAGGGAAGTTTATTCGGCAGACCGGCGGTCATGGACAATACGGGCATGTGAAAATCATTATCGGGCCTATGGAAAAAGGTTCGGGAATGCTATTTGAAGATAAGATCGTAGGTGGGGCAATTCCCCGTGAATTTATAGGCGCCTGCCGCAAGGGTGCGGAAGATGCGATGAATTCGGGAGTTATTGCCGGGTTTCCGCTGGTGGACATTCGTGTTCAACTGATAGATGGTTCCTACCATGAGGTGGATTCTTCGGAACTTGCTTTCCGGATTGCCACTTCCATGGCTGTCCAGGATGGAGTTAAGAAAGCCGGACCGGTGCTTCTCGAACCGATTATGTCTGTGGAAGCTATTTCCCCGCAGCAGTATTCGGGCGATATCATCGGTGATTTGAGTATGCGTCGTGGGAAAATTGTTAAAATAGAAAACCGTCCGGACGCCCAGGTCATAAGGGGATTAGTCCCTCTTTCCGAGATGTTCGGATATTCGACACGGCTGCGTTCGATGAGTCAGGGACGGGCTATATATTCAATGGAATTTAATTCGTATGCTCCCGTTTCTTCCACCCTTGCGAAAGAGTTGGTGGCTAAGTTCGGGGGGACGTATCAGGAAGCATGAACGCTCCGGTGATGAGATTGTCGCCGGAGACTTGTTTTTGGGGCAGTACTTGATAAGAAATATGGTAAACGTGTTTGTATAATAATCAGAGCTTAAAAATCTATTAATTCTATATTGGTGATTTTGTAAAGGAGGATACCACATGGCCAAGGAGAAATTTGCGAGGAATAAGCCTCACGTTAATGTAGGGACGATCGGACACATTGATCATGGTAAGACGACATTGACGAGCGGGAT
>JBAYHX010000021.1:0-16274 GCA_041665965.1 Candidatus Latescibacterota bacterium | reverse complement strand
TTATGTCCTGCCCCCCAATGGGGGGAAGGATGTCACAAAGTGACAGGAAGGGGGCTGACTGAAAAATTAACCGGACAGTTCTGGCTTTTAATATTTATTTTGCGGGCTTTGCGAGAAAAAATTTCGTTCTGAGTTTTTACTTCATTCGTTGCGAACGTTGCGGGAGATTATCTTTTTTACTCGAACAGGATGTGTACGGGAAAATCGGCGGGAATTTTTCTTTTGAGGGTATCGGCAGCAAAACGTTCAGGAACTATGGCTATACAATCCTTTCTATCAATTGCATTAAGAGAAACATCTCCCAGAACCCTCCACTCTTTTTCCCAGACCCAGTGGCCCTGGTCTCCCGCAGCATGAGTGAATGCACGGTCACAGTCGGGAGTCTCGCCTTCATAGGTATAATTTACCCTTCGTGCTCCCAGAGCGAGTAAAGCTTCTTTTCGCACTCCGATTCCAAAAGGTTCGAAACTGTACCTGCCATAACGCTTTCTCCAGCACATTAATGCAAGAGCATCTCCCGGATCGAGAGCGGTAAATGCAGTTAGAGGAACATTTCCAGGCGTTTTCCAGTCCGAACCTCGGATTTTTTGTTCCCGGATAATCCGGCTGAGGGTTTCTCCTGCATTGCGCACGTATACTGCCGTGTTGTTGAGAAGGTCATGGTAGAAATCGCATGATTTTTCTCCCGGCCATTTACCCGGACAGGTTCGTGTCCAGTGTACCAGCCATTCACCATTCGGCAATGGATTCCATGGCCTTCCGGTGAGAGAGTAACGGGGGATGAAACCGGCAGGAGTCCACGCAATGCGAAAATTATCGCAAATTTTCCTGCGGTACGGGGTTTCGTTCATCATGTTTTCCAGCCTTCCTCCCGGCCTGATCGCTATGGGATATACTATATCTGCCGATTGAAGCGCCAGACGGTCACGTTTTGGCCATGAATCTCTGGGATGAGAGAGTAAAAGCTTTTCTTCTTCGGGCAGGAAGAGAGGAGTGACTTTTTGCGGATCGAGCGCGAAATCCTCAAGGGAAGCGGAGAATTCATTCTGCCCGTTCTGGATATTCCCGGCTTTTACAATAAATCGAATGCGCATACCGGAGATTCCGGCAAGGTAGGTAGCAATGTCCCATGTTACCGGCTCGGTGCTGCAGATTATTTCCGCGCTTTGTGAGGACAAATGCTGCATCGCGCGAAGGGTTGCCTGTATCCAACCCTCAGAGCAGACAGGGTATTTTCCATGCACGGAATTAAGGAGGAGTGCGTTCACAATTTCCCCATTTTTATGCCATTCAGAAAGACGGAGCATAATTTCAAAATTATGTAATAATAATTGATTTTATTGAGGGAATGCTATAATTTTGAAACTCCAAGCACTCATGATAAAATATTTTCAGGAGGCATCTATGATAAAGCTTTTTTTAATCACCTCACTCTTTGTTGCAGGATTCATTTCACAATCTCGAGCAGAAAATAAATTGCAGGAGGATGTGATGGAAACTTCTTCTGGCGATCTCCATATTACATTCATCGGACATGCAAGTTTGATGTTCACATTCAACGGCATGGTTATCCATGTGGATCCGTGGAGTACACAGACTGATTATTCGCTGCTCTCGAAAGCCGATCTCGTGCTTATAACACATGAACACATGGATCACCTCGATTCCAAAGCATTTGGGATGATCCGAAAGGATAAGACAAAAATAATACTGACAGAAGCTGCTTCAGGCAAGGTGAGCGGTGGGATTGTCATGAGAAACGGTGAAAGTAAAACGGTGGGCAATCTTATCATCGAGGCCATTCCTGCCTATAACATCGTAAATAAACGGCCTGAGGGCACTCCTTACCATCCGAAAGGAACAGGAAACGGTTATATCATTACCTTTGGAGATAAACGGGTCTATATTGCCGGGGATACGGAAAACACTCCGGAAATGAAAGCTCTTAAAAATATAGATGTGGCTTTTCTGCCGATGAATCTGCCGTATACGATGTCTCCCGAAATGGTTGCCGATGCCGCAAAGGCTTTCCAGCCAAAAATTCTTTATCCCTACCATTTCGGCGATACGGACACCTCACGGCTGGTTCGTCTTTTGAAAGACTGCCCGAAAATCGATGTGCGGATTCGAAATATGAAATAATATTTCACCGTTCAGCCCCCTGAATAACCTGGAAGAGGGCTTTACGTCTGATATAATAACAGAATTTTGTTGAACATGTTCCAGTTCCACCTTTTAAGTTTCCTTCGGGGATAGAGGGGCTGGAGAATTGATATTTATAGAAAGAAAATCCTTTTATGAAACATACTGTACTCTCTCTTGTTATGCTTTTTTCTGTGACCGTTCTTGTTATCGATTCAATCGGGGCAGGGAAGGGTACACTCACCGTTGCAACCTATCCAATACCCGCAATGGTGAATGCTGATGGGAAAAATATTGGAAAGTCTCCCGTTACGATTACTCTCGGTGAGGGCGAACATACCATTTCCTTTTGCGATTATAGTTCACAGTACACCACACCGCCCAGCCGGGTAGTAAAAATCAAAGCCGGCGAGAAAGTTCAACTTATCGGGATGTATGAAAATCGGTTTGTTCCCAAAGACCCTCCTCAAAATTTCCAGCCGGCCGATTCCCTTTTTATTTACGGTTTGAAGGATCGTCCGCATAAAGACGGCGCTATTTTTGATTACATAGACGGAGGTGCAATCGTATATATACGTCATGGACTTCTTGAGACCACGCACGTGGTTTATAACCGTCAGGGGGGGGCAACTCTTACGCTCGATATCTATGATATGGGAACTTCCGGCGGTTCAAAAGCCGGTTTCGATGATGAAGAAATCTGCCCCGACGGTTTTGGGAAGTGCGATATTAAGGCTCCCTGCAAAACTTATCATTATGAGCCGGATTATTTTCTTTATTTCCATAAAGCCAACTATCTTGTCTATGTCTCCACCAATAACGATTCACTGAAAACATCAGTGGACTCCTTTGCCTTACGCGTGAGCAGAAATATTCAGTAAACGGTTTATATCGTTGACTCGCAAAGGTTGGAGAAGGAGCATAAATGATACCCTCATCCCATACCCCATCTACCGCAAACGTTAAGGGGGAAACCCCTGTATCATTTCATAATCTATTGTTTATCATTCAGATATGGGTCTTCCCCTCTCTTTTCAAGAGAGGGGATTATGGGGTGAGTTGTTTTTTATCAATGTGCTGTATAAACTCAATGCCCCTTCACTATGCAAAAAAGCGCCTCTTTTTATCGAAGCGCCTTTTTTTGTTACCATATCTTTCGGAAATGTTTTAACCGAAATATTTCTTATATTCCCTGATATAGTCAAAAGTATTGCTGCTTGGGTATATCGGAGCTTTCCATTCCTCATCGAAACCTTCCAGTTCCACATACCCGCCCTTTTTGTCCAGATGGGATTTGAATCCTGCAAGGTACCAGAGGGTTTTTTCCAGGATGCTTTCGTACGGTTCATACATCTCGCGGGTTACGAACATGCGCTGCATTTCGATGAGCATGGGAATCCACATGAATTTATCACGGTCGAATGGGCCTCTCTCCCAGAACCACCACTGCTCAAAGTAGTTCGAACTCCCTTTCCAGACTTTGAAAGAGGCGTTGGTGAGTCCGCCGGCAATATGTTGAAGGGTTCCATAGAAAGTACCGCTTCCGTCACGGTCGGGATGTTCGAATGTCATGAGACCATTTGGTTTTTTCCAGTCGGGAGTACGGTATGAGATTGCTTTGAGTGGTCCGCCTACAACACGGTGAAGCATATAAAGCCCGTGGATGCCATGGGTTGAATAATCGCTCATGGAGTTTGTGGCCGAATACCCCTGTATATTCTTTCCAATCTTTTGAACTTCCTCACGGGCAATTTCGGTGTCTCGGGTGAATTCGAAGGAGGATGTGCACATGATGGGTGTCTTGTATTTACGGGCGGTTTCCACCATACGTTTCGCACCGGCGAGGTTTGTGGAGAACGGTCGGTTGATAAAAATGGGGACGCCTGCCTCCAGAAACGGCTCGAGCATTTTATGGTTCACGTCGATTGAATAATAATCGCTCGAAATTACCGCATCAACCTTGCCGATGAGGTCGGTATGGTTCTTTACCGGTACAGCGTTGAATTTTTTTCCGAAAGCTTCCTTCGCCGTGGGATCAAGGTCCCAGCAATGGGTGACAATCATCCCGGTCTCGCGGATATTTTTACCGCTGGGATTGATAAGCGGCGCCCATAGCCCGCCCATATGCCCGAGACAGCTCAATGCGCCGACAGTCACCAGATCGGCCTTCGGGCCGGTTTTGTTCTCCGGGACATAGGGCGCGGCATCTGCTTTCGCCCCGGCAGCCAGACCGGCTGCAAGAAGCGCTCCCTTGCCAAGGAAGCCGCGGCGCGGTGTTTTTGTATCTGACATGAAAAATTCCTTTCATTTATTTTTGTGGAACACTTCCACCATGCCAAGGGAATGCGTACGAAGGTTTGTTTACAAACCTTTGCATCCCCATTTCAAGAGTAATAGTCGTGCCCGGAGGCATTTCTACTGAAAAATATTTCCCGTTGACTTGAGCGACGCGGTCTTTGACTTCTTTTTCGATCTTACCGGTGCTTTTTTCCGGCCAGGAGACTATTACGTTGTCCTTATAGTTCACATTTTTGAAATTGTGTTCGCCGAATGCGCCCGCCTGAACAATGAGTTTTCTCGTATATTCAGTGCTCATGTTCACCAGTTCGACAACTGCGCGGCCGGCATCGAGTCCTGTGACAAGAGCGGCAACATCCTGCGGCAGCCCGGGGCGAACCTTGTCCATATCATAGTAGCGTACGGTTGCTCTGAGCAAGCCGCCGTTATATATGGTCTGTGTGGTACCCATAGTAACCTGCTGAAGCGCTTTCACCGCAATGGGACTGCTGTAATGGAGCCAATCCTGATCGATCTTTTTGATATCCGTGTTCAGAAGATACTCCATCTGATTGATAACCCATTGATAATCAGCATTCAGCGCCTCATACGGCCAATCGGGCTTCTCTCCGGCGTAGTACATGAGCCGTGCATATTCACTGGGGCCGCCGACACGGTCGCGGATTACGGGAACGTTTTTCCAGTCAAGCTTTGCATTCTTTTTTACTTTTTCGATTCGAGCCCAATCCCCGGGATCCATCGAAGCATTCCAGAGATGTGCATACTCACGGATATTCATCGGCGCAAAATTTCCCCAGCCCTCCGAACCATAGGTATGAGGGACGAGCATTTCACCTTCCGGAGAAGTTTTGGCATTTTCCATGAGCACATCGAGCTGAGACCGGATCAGATTAAGGTATTTCGGGTCGCCGCTCACAAGATATGCGCATTCGGAGGCGACCGACAGGGCGCCAAAACCGAAATCGGTCAGATATCCTCTATGATACCATCCAAACAATCCCCCCCAGAACTGTCCGTTTCGATATTCGCCGATCTTTCCGGAGCGACCGATATTGTCAGGGATGATTCCCTTATTGTCTTTAATCCTTTGAAGCCATGCATCGACATATTCAAGAACCCATTTTTTATATTTTTCGTCCCCGGTATAGAGATATGCATTCGTAACAAGCGCAGTTGAGCTCAAATTTAACGGTATGTCGCATTGACGGACGACTTTATCAAATATCTTATAGATTTTTTCCCGTTGAACGGGATCTTTTTCCCAGCCCTCATCGAGTTTTTTAACAACGGGCAAAAGGGTTGCCGCATTATTGAGAAGCGCCCAGCCTGCCGATTCGCCCATTCCCGGGCCCATTCCCGTAGAACCCATGAATTCCACACCACGGTGTCCTTCACCCTGCGCTCCGCCAGGCCAGCCCAATAAGGTGGAGGCCGAAAAATCCGGCGCTCCTTTGCTGCCGGTAGAAATCGAACGAATCATTTTAATTTTTGGGTCATAGATACTTGCCGATTCGGGATCCTCTCCCAGGTAAAAACCGGCAAATCGTTTTGCTCGATCAATGTTTTGAGGAATTGCAGGATCAGCTAGCGCAAGACCGTAAAACAACTGCATGGCTTCACCGATATGAAAATAATCATCTGCCTGAACGAACTCTTTGTAAAGTTGACGGAACTCATCCCTATCCTCAAGATAATAAACTGTAAGCTGGTCAGTGATTGCGTTGTATTCTTTGAACGCCCATTCAGAAAGCTTTTCATTTCCGCCGATTGCATACAGAAGACCCCAGTTCTGAAACATCTCATACACATCGTCCCATTGCGCGTATTTGTATGTCTGCCCGTCCGCCCGGGTAAAATTCCTGATGTAAAAAGGAGCCGCTTCATTTTCCATGACATCGATGAGTTTACGTTCCATAACTGCCCAGTCCGGCGGCGTATGACGCTGACTGGCTTTCACATTGACCATGTCCGGCATGGAGAAAGATTCCGCATAGATCATGCTCCCGGAAAGCAGAAGGACGATAAGACCGATACGAAGAAACATATGAATACCCTCCTTGTATAATTTTTTTATGGTTAAAAAAAATATGCAATGGAATATAATAGCATAGGGGCAAGATGCTGCGGACTACATCAGTCCTTTACAACCTCCATGTAACTCAGCGGAAACATCTAATAAATCAGTGAAGAGAATTTATTATATCGGGAATCCGAACGAGATAACATAGTGAATCATACTTATTTTGCTGTTTATAGACAAAAAAGGAAATCCAAAAGAATCGATGAAATAATGGGGAAGAAAAGGGCAAAAAGCAAGGATAATTTGACAAAAATATATAACCTGAATTATTATAAAAGCTGGCAGGAAGTTGTGAAGGTCGGGTTTAATACAATGGCAGTGGCGGATTCGAGAAATTTTTGGTATAAAATAGGTCAGATTCGCCCGTAATCATCCTCTAAACGTTCTATATCATCTTCTCCAAAATAATCTCCCCTCTGGATTTCTATAAGGGAAGCCTCGGAATGTCCGGTATTTTCTAAGCGGTGTATGGCGCCAAAAGGAATATCGATTGATTCTCCTGCCCGGAGAAGAACCGTTTTTTCCCCTGTTGTCACCATAAGTTCGCCGGAAACGACATACCAGTGTTCTTCCCTGCGAAGGTGCCGCTGAAGACTGAGCCGTTTCCCAGGGAAAACAACAATTCTTTTGACTTTATGGTCTGCCCCGTCGGTCAGAACGGTATAAAATCCCCAGGGGCGATGCTCATCGTTTTTGTGCAAATCCATACTTATACGCTCTATAAAAAAACGTTAATACGAAAGGATATCCTGATTTAATTTAAAGGTGTTTCTTCATTCCTTTTGTCATCTCTGAGAAAATATTTTCCCCGGTGATTTCTTTCTCAGGCCGAGTCAGCATATCACGAACCATTATTATATCCTCCTCGCTGAGATCGAGTTCAAACTGCTTTTCCAGATTCACCCGAGGAGAGAGCTTGATCAAACTTTTCAGATCACGGTAGAGTTCGGTTTCCTCTTTGGAGCATTTTCCCATGATTCTGAAAAGATCATTAATCTGGGATTTTGTAAGATGTATCTTCATAAAGGCTTTCTCCGGTATAGATGAATATGCATTATTTAGGCACGGGGGAAAAACCATGGTAATCTAACTATTTCAGATAAAGCATTTTTCTGGTTATCAGAGTTGCCCCTGATTCCAGCACAATAAAATACTGACCGCTTGAAACGCCCGATGCATTGAAAGAAACGGTGTACCGGCCTTTCTGATCAACCCTGTCGGCAAGAACGGAAACAGTCTGCCCTGCAAGGTTCACCACCCGTAATTTTATATGAGATTCCTTCGGAACATAGTAGGTAATCGATGTTTCACTGTTGAACGGATTGGGAAAATTCTGATTAAGATACATCGCCACAGGTACTTCCGTTGGCGTAAAACCCTGTTTGATAGTATAAACCAAACGATACTGCTGATAATCGGTGGAGCCGTTTGCGATTACCAGAACCGCTTTTTTGTAATATTTGGGTACTATCACAAGCGAAGGCGATCCGTTCAGTTTATTCACCTCATAGTCAGTGGGGGAATTGTAAAGGATGACCTCTTTTTTCCAAAGCCCGCCGTTGCGCTCGTTAAATTCGAAACTCAGGGAGTCGTTTGAAGCAAAGCCGTTTGTGGGAGATATATCAACATATTTAAAAGTACAATGCTGAAAAGTCAGTGAATCGGCCGCCGGAACGCTTGAAAATGAAGCGCTTGGAGTCACCGTTCTATTGAAAAGCGCAGAATCTTTCAAAAAATCTGCCGGATTAGCCCGCAACCCGGTAAAATAGAGCCAGACACCTAAATCGGCAATTACTGAAGGCAGTCCGTCTGTGTCGGGAATAGCAGTATTCAAAAGGTCTATGCTTGCTGAGCGGTGGTCTTTAAATGTGCTCCATATGGAACGAATAGTGTCGGGGCCATATTTTTTCGCGAGAAAGAACGCAAAAAGGGACGCCCCATAAACCGTACTATCGGTTGTATCGAGAGGTGTATCACGGTTTTGAAGGTAGGAATCGGTGTAATTGATGTAGTCGTTGACATCGTCCCAGGCATAATCCTCCATCCACACCGCAGATTCTTCCATCCACCAGACAGAATCACTGCCTCCGTAATATGAATAATGGATGACATGGAAAAGTTCGTGTGCGCTGGTTACCTGGAGAGCAGGATACCCTTTTGTCGGGAAAACTGCATCGGTATAGTTGTTATCGAGAACGAGACAGGATGAATAGGACGAGGCCAGAGAAGAACTTCCATCCGGATATGTCACTCCATAGTATTTCTGCGGAGCGAGGTCTTCGATGTAGACATCCACTGCATTGGAACCTCCCAGCCCGTTGTCTGATTTCGGCGCTCCATAGGCGAGTTTTATATCGATAGCATAAGCATATTCAAGATACACCAGAGTGGAATCGATATAATCCGGTACTCCGTTCTTATCGCTGTCGGTCAAATCCGGCGCATCTGCTCCCGTTGTATCGTAATGGGCGCGAAAATGACCCTTGTCCGAATCCGTATAAACATTCGCTGACGGACGGCTTGATTCATTGTAAACAGCTCTAAACGCCGCCGATGTGGCGCCGTCGTTGTTTAAAAGCTGGAAAAGCAGCGGCGTCCCGCTTTTTACGAAATTCCTGTTTTCGGCATTCTGATAAAAGAGTTCGGACTTGCTCAGAGTCTTTGCCAGGGCAGGGGAAAGGTGAAGAAATATGAGGATAATAAAAAGAAATTTTTGCATGATAAATCCTATTTTAAAAAGAGCGCTTTGGCGGTTTTTAAACCATAGGGAGTAGCAACGCTGATGAAATAGACTCCCCCGGCAAGATTGACGGGTTTCCAGAGGATACTCTTTTCGCCTGCTGTCAATTCGCCGCTGAACAACTCTGCAACCTTTCTGCCAAGAACGTCATAAGCCCTGATTTCAACATGTCCTGATCCCGGCATGGTGAATTGAATTGTCGTCACGGGATTGAAAGGGTTTGGAGCTGTTCCTTTGAAAGTGAATGCATAGAGCGGGGCAGAAGGCGTTTTTGTGCTGTGATTTGTGTCAATGGTTATATAACCGCTTTTTTTTTCAGTATCGGGACAGGAACTGACAAGAACAGCACGGTTCCATGTACGGGTGAGACGGACGGTACTTGTAACCTGGTTCAGTTTACGTATCTGGTAATCGTAAGGGGTTGTGTAAAAAATCAGCGTATTTTCGGATGAGAAACCTGCCTTGGGTATGATAGTGATATCAAGCGCGTCATTTTCCTGCCAGTTTCCGACAAACAAAAGCTCGGCGTAACAGCTGGTCATGTTTTTGATTGAAAGAGAATCCTGGCTTGGAAAGGAATTCTCGCTAAGATCCACTTCCATGCTTTGCTTGAAAAGGTTGCTGTCCTTGTAGAAATCAATGGTATTGGCACGATCCTTGATAAAATAATTCCAGACGGCGAATTCGTTGAAAGCCGCAGGGAGACCGATGGGAATAACCGGATTCATTGCGGCGAGTGAAGGGTTTTCGGATGCTCCCATGACTTCCCAGATGCGCCGGATTTGGTCATCCCCGAAACGCTTTGCCATATACATCGCCCAGACAGCTGCTCCATACATATAATTCCCGGTACCTGATCCAAATGAATCGAGCGGTAACGTTTTATTATTGAAAAAATCCCGCATATACCATAAATAATCATTCACATCATCCCATCCGCGGTCTTCCATCCAGGTTGCCGACTGTTCCATCCACCAGGGCGCATTACGCATCCACCAGTCAGGGTCCCGTCCAGTCAAATATCCAAATTGAATTACATGGAAGAACTCATGCATGGTGGTGACTTTCAATCCGTCCAATCCCTTTGTGGGATAGACAGTTTCGAGGTAGTTGTTGTCTATGATAAAATAAGCGGAGGATGGTCCCGAATAGATGTCAGGGTAGGTTACACCGTAAATGCTGTATTGCCCGATATTATTGACATAAACATCTACTTCATCGCCGCCTCCTGCTCCTTTGTCGGAAAGAGGGGGAATATACCCGAGTGTATTCACTTGAAGGTCCCATGCATATTCAAGATAAACAAGCACTGAATCTATATAATCCGGTATGCCGTTGAAATCTATGTCGGTTTTGTCCGGGGCGGCGCTTCCTGTAGAATCGTAGTGTACCCGAAAATGCCCTTTCCCGGAAACGATAGAATTGGTAAGCGTATCCAGCCGGTACGAAGCGATTTTACCTGTCCCCGAAATTATATTTTTTATCGCCAGAGGAGTGCCGCACTTGATAAAACCGGGATCCAATTCAAATCCATACCCTGCCGCCGCGCTGTCAAAAATGATAAAAACCAGAATGATTAATGTCCGCAACCGCCTCAAACTCATAGTCCCCTCAAGAGTTATCGAATTACAAAGCAATAAAAAAATATACCACATTTCCGGCATCTTCACTATAAAAGAATTACATTAATAGTAAGTACGTATTCTAAGTACGTATTCATGGTTGTTTTTGTTCCCCGATATTTTTGAGATTTATCTTATTCCCACAAAAAAGAATTTGCATATAATTCTATAATCTCAGATACTATCGAAGTTCACTGTTACGAGTTCAATTATAATATAATTTTGTCTCATGTATGATATAATCGTTGAATAGAATTCTCTTACTTACGGGAGGTTGGCATGTCAAAAAACGATGGGTACTCTCTTTCCCGACGCTCTTTCATCCAGACAGCTTCAACGGCGGCTATAGGGGCTGCTGCCATGAGCGGCACGGCCATAGCCGCCGCTGACAGGGAACGAGTTTGCGGATGGTTCAAAGATACCAGGCGGATGCTGCATCTCGATAGTCATTTTGCCGGTTTCAAAAATGTCTTTACCAATTTCAACGCAGAATCAGCGGCACAAATGTATGCTGATTCCGGATTCCAGATGGTAAGCTTTTTCGCCAAATGCTGGGGAGGATATTCGTACTATCCTACTAAAATCGGCATAGTCCATCCAACCCTTGGTCATGATTACACTGGAGAAATGACCGCCGCTCTGAAAAAGAGGGGAATACGCCGTATCGTCTACTTCATGATGGCAATCGAGCGTGAGCTTCAGAAAAAACACCCCGAATGGGTGGTCACATCCGATATGAATGTCGGCCCCGAACCTTTAAGTGTGCAGGATACGGCGATGATGTGTTTCAATTCCCCGTACACCGATCAGGTTGCTCTTCCCCAGATGAAAGAAATTCTTGAAAAGTACGATGTTGACGGATTTTTTGTCGACATTGTCATGCAGCAGTACCTCCACGGTGTCTGTTATTGCAAATCCTGCCGCGAGCAGTATGCCAGCGAGATCGGAGGCGAAATTCCCCGTTCGGACAGTGATCCCAAAGCGTTCGAATATCGCCAGTGGTCGAACCATCATATGGAAGCGCACATGGAAAAGGTATACCGCTCCCTGGCGCAGGTAAAACCTGATGTTGCAGTAATAAATAATTATGCGTGGATGTCCACATACCCTGTTTCTCCTCCCTGGTATGTTCCCCATGTTACCTGGGATACCGCCACACCTGCGGTTGGGAACTACTCCTGGAATTTTTCGTTCGAATCACGGTACCTTAACTCTATTCCCGATGTTCCGTTCAGCTGCATGAACACACGGGGTAATAACTGGGGCGATTATGCGCTCCGGGAACCGGAAGCGTTTCAGCATGAATGCGCAATTCTTCTCGCCGCCTGCGGGGGGAATTATCTTTCGGACATACCCTATCCTTCCGGCAATCCGGACCAGCCGGTATATGATATATTCGGCACAGTCAACCGACGCTATAAAGCTCTTGAACCGATACTCAAGGGGTCTGCCCCGGTAAGGGAAGCTGCCGTACTCCATTCAGCGGATTCCGTCTGGTCAAAGACGCCGATGATCCCAAAAACCAAGTGGACATTCTCACCCGATTATTTTTCAGTTACCGGCGTTCATAAAGCTCTTATCGAGCTTCATGTCCAAAACGGCATTCTCAACACCCAGGTGTGCAGCGATTCTCTTCAGGATTATCGTGTGCTCATCGTTTCCGACCAGCGGATACTAAGCAGCCGGGAAATCTCCAAAATCAGGCAGTTCGTAAAAGATGGCGGCGCCCTGATCGTTACCCATGATACCGGTACCCGTGATGAGAAAAATGGAAAACTGGCCGATTTCGCTCTGGCGGATATGCTCGGAGTTAAGTTTGCAGGTTCTCCCGGAACTACAAACTGTTACCTTCGGGTTACCCCTGAATTGAAAAAATTCGGGCTGCCCGTTATGGATGTTGAAGCCGGCGGCTCCTATACGCAGATTGCTGTTACCACTGCGAAAAAACTTCTGGACATTGTTCCGCCGTACAAAGGAACGAAGGGCGGCCCCCCGGATGAATCGCCGGAAGGTCCCGGAGTGACCATCAACACCTATGGCAAAGGGAAAGTACTCTACTGCGCCGCCGATCTTTTCGGAGGATATTTCGATAAAGACACCCCGAATATGAGGAAACTTGCCGCCTGGATGCTCGAACAGGTGTATCCTTCCGGTTCACGGTTGATCGTTCTGGAAAATACTCCGATAAATGTGGAGATGTTCTATAACCGTAAAAATGATAAGGAATATTTCGTCCACCTTGTCAATTATGCCGGGGATAAGCGCGATACCGGTACTCCGCAGGTGCAGAATTTTGTCATGGTTCCGGGAATCACGGTGAAAGTCCGCTTTGACAGGAAACCGTCCGAACTCACCCTTGTTCCGGACGGAAAACGGATCGATTTTACCTATTCCGGAGGCTGGCTTGTTTTTAAAGCTCAGCCTTTGCACATTCACGATGTTTACAGGATAGTCCTATAAGGGGCATGTAGATGAACAGTCCAACTGAGCGGAACAAGCCGGGGGACTGGATACGTCATTCCATGAGGGAACTTCTGGTCGCCAACCATATGCCTCTCGCATGGGAGAATGTCTGGTCGAAATTCGATGCGGAATCCACAGCGCAAATGTTCGCGGATGCCGGGGTCGAGAAGGTTTGTTATGTAGCGAAAGATGCCTATGGGTTCTCCTATTACCCTACAAAATACGGCTTTGTCCACCCGCATCTGAAACGCGATGAGGTCGGCGAATTCACAGCCGCACTCAAACGGCGCAAAATACGCTGTATTCCCTACTTTTATCCGGGAGTTGACCGCGTCTGGCCGAAAAAACAACCAGAATGGAAAAATTCCGACCCGAAAGCCATATCGACCGATGAATATGCCACCATGTGTTTCAACTCTCCCTATCTGGAAGAAGTAGCCCTTCCCCAGATACGGGAACTGGCCTCCCTTTACGACATTGACGGTGTCTTTCTGGATATTGTCGTTCATCCCTACATGATCTGGAACTGCACCTGCCGCTATTGCAGGGAGAAGTACGCGCGCGAGGTTGGCGGAGAAATTCCCAAAGACGCAAAAGATCCTTCGGCATTCGTCTACCGGAAATGGCTCAACAGCAGTATGGAAGCGCTTTTTCGGAGGTTCCATGACGATCTTTCCTCTGTCCGGGGAAACGCCCTTATCGAATACAACCTGGCGTGGGGGTTCGCCCACCCGGTCAACCCGCCGGAATTCGTCCCATTCATCACCATGGATACCCCGACGCCGGATGTGGGGCTCTATTCATGGAATTTCTCACAGGAAGCCAGGTATCTCTCGACTCTCCATGATGTGGTATGGAGCTGCATGAACACCCGGATGAGTTCATGGGGAGATTTTACACTGCGGGAAGAAGAATCGCTTATGGAGGAATGCGCAATAATGCTTGCCGGGGGCGGGAAGACTTATCTCGCAGACCTGCCGTACCCGACAGGCCGTTTTGATCCGGCGGTATATGAAGTTATCGGTGCGGTAAACCGAAGGACTCAAAGTCTCGAACCGTTTCTGAAAGGCTGCCGCCCGGTCGCAGATACCTGCGTACTTCATTCCGCAGACACAGTCTGGTCGAAAGCCACCCTCTCGCCTTTTTCCGAATGGCGCGGAGGCCCTTCGTACTACCCGGTCTGCGGCGCGCATAAGGCTCTTATCGAAGGTCATGTGCAGTTTGGAATAATCAACAGCCAGATGCTTCCTGAAACAATTCCTTCCTATGGAACCATTATACTCCCCGACCAGCGTATTCTCAGCGAACCGGAAACGGAAGCCATACGGAATTTTGTCCGCGCTGGCGGCGCTGTTGTGGCGACAAACGAAACCGGCACGCATGGAAGCGATAACAAAAGGTTGAGCGATTTCTCGCTTGCCGATGTCTTTGGCGTTCGTTACCGTGAGACCGTAGATACATCCTGCTGTTACCTTCGGGCAGTCCCGGAGTTAAGGCGCTTTGGCATCCCGGCAATGGATATTCAGGTGAACGGACCGTTTACTCTTGTCGAGCCGACTACCGCAGTAACGATTCTCAAACTGATTCCTCCCTATGATGATATTCATACCGGTACAGCGCCTCCGGCCCTGCCGGCAGCCGGTCCCGGGGTTACTTTGAATAAATATGGGAAGGGAACCGCTTTATATTTTGCCCCGGAATTGTTCGGCTCGTATTTCAGAGAGGACACTCCGGTGTTGAGGAAACTCATCCTCTGGGCGCTCGATACGGTTTATCCGGCGGAGAAACGGAAGATTGTACTGGAAAATGCGCCCATCAATGTAGAGGTGTTCTTCAATGAACGTTCCGGAGAGAAATTTTTACATTTCATCAATTATTCCGGCGACAAAAGAGATACCGGCGTGCCTCGTGTACAGGATATGCCTGAAGTATATGGAATGAAAGTCAAGGTGCGGCTTGAAAAACGTCCGAAGAGTCTTACTCTTGTTCCTGAAGGGAAAGGAGTGAAGTTTTCCTTTGCCGATGGATGGATGATTTTTGAAACCCTGCCTCTTAAGATTCATGATGTCTACAGGATCGAACTGTAGACTTTTCCCTCATCCCCTTGCCCTTCTCCCATTTCCGATGGTCACGGGAGAAGGGTGAGTTTTCTAAGAGTTGTATTTTAAAGGGAAAGTCTCATTTTATTGTCTGTTAACTTGAAATAATGACTACAGTCGCCTGCACCCCTCGCCCATGACCGATGGGAATGGGAGAGGGGATGGGAGTGAGGGGAACAACACGAATGAGGATCGAACAATGAAAAATACCGATGATCATTTCCCTTCGCGCCGTACATTTATAAAAACCGCCTCCGCTGCGGCGGTCGGCGCAGCGGCCATGAGCGGTCAGGCTTCGGGATCGCAGCCCGCTCGGGCAGCCGCATGGTTCAAAAACACGAAACGCATGCTGCACCTCGACAGTCATTTTTACGGGTTTCAGAACGTCTATTCCGGGTTCGATGCGGAAAAGGCCGCCCAGATGTATGCGGACGCCGGATTTCAGATGGTGAGCTTTTTCGCCAAGTGTGGGGGAGGATATTCCTATTATCCCACAAAGATCGGAGTCATGCATCCGACCTGCCGGGCGAACTATACGGGGGAACTCACCGCAGCGCTGAAAAAACGTAATGTACGGCGCCTTCATTACTTCGCGATACCCTGCGAGCGGGAAAGCCACAAAAAGCACCCGGACTGGGTGCTCAACATCACGCCCGATACATGGTCAAAAGAAAAGGTGATCGCACAGGAATCGGTCTCCATGTGCTACAATTCCCCATATGTGGATGAGGTTGCCATTCCCCAGATGAAAGAGATCGTCGGGATGTACGACACGGACGATTTCTTTATCGACGGCATCGTACAGCCCTTCCTGCAAATGAACTGTTACT